>JAXITB010000400.1:0-2986 GCA_034680305.1 Polaromonas sp.
CCAGGTCGACGCCCTTGACGGC
Source organism: Polaromonas sp. (assembly GCA_034680305.1). Classification (GTDB taxonomy): domain Bacteria; phylum Pseudomonadota; class Gammaproteobacteria; order Burkholderiales; family Burkholderiaceae_C; genus Polaromonas. The sequence goes on from JAXITB010000400.1 coordinate 23, forward strand.
CGCGATGCCGCCGTAGGCGACCTTCAGGCCTTTGACTTTCAGCAGGGTCTGCGCCATCTCAATGTCCCCCCGTGCCCAGATAGGCCTCGATCACTTTTGGGTCTTTTTGTACATCGGCAGGCATGCCTTGGGCGATCTGCTTGCCGTAGTCGAGCACGGTGACGCGGTCGCACAGGCCCATGACGAGCTTGACGTCATGCTCGATGAGCAAGACGGTGCGCTGATCGCGGCGGATGCGGTCGATCAGTTCGCGCAGCTGCACCTTCTCGGTGGCGTTCATGCCAGCAGCCGGCTCGTCGAGGGCCAGCAGGGCCGGATCGGTGGCCAAGGCCCGCGCAATCTCCAGCCGGCGCTGGTCGCCGTAGCTCAGGGTGCGGGCCTTGTAGTCGGCGTAGTGGCCAATGCCCACATAGTCGAGCAACTCACGCGCGCGCTCGGCGATGGCCGCCTCTTCGGCCTTGAAACTGGCGGTGCGCAAGATGGCGCCGACCAGACCGGAATGGGTGCGCACATGGCGGCCGACCATCACGTTTTCCAGGGCCGTCATGTCGGAGAACAAGCGGATGTTCTGGAAGGTGCGCGCGATGCCCGCCTTGGCCACCTCGTGCACCGCCGTGGGCGAATAGGGCCGCCCGGCCAGCATGAAGCTGCCTGAGTCGGGGGTGTAGAGCCCGGTCAGCACATTGAAGAAGGTGGTCTTGCCGGCGCCGTTGGGCCCGATCAGTCCATAGACCTGCCCGCGCTCGATGCGGATGCCCACATCCGACAGGGCCTGCAAGCCGCCAAAACGCTTGGACGCGCCGCTGACTTCAAGAATGGCTTCACTCATGATCAAGCCCCCCCTTGCGCTTTGGACGGGTGGGCCGACTGACCGTGTTCAGGCGCTGGCCACAAGCCCCGTGGCCGCATGAGCATGATGACGATCATGGCCAGCGCAATGAGCAACTGACGCAAGATGGCCGCATCGAGCCGACCGCCGGTCATGGCCTGCAAGGGGCCGGCCACATGGCGCAGCACCTCGGGCAAGGCCGCCAGCAGCAGCGCGCCCAAAATGACGCCCGGCAAATGACCGATGCCGCCGAGCACCACCATGGCCACGATCATGACCGACTCCATGAGGCTGAATGACTCGGGAGACACAAAGCCTTGGAAGGACGCAAACATGGCGCCCGATACACCGCCGAAGGTCGCGCCCATGCCAAAGGCCAGCAGTTTGAGGTTACGGGTATTGATGCCCATGGCCTTGGCGGCCGTTTCGTCTTCACGAATGGCCATCCAGGCCCGGCCGATGCGCGACTGCTCCAGCCGGTGGCAGATGATGACCGACACCACCACCAGCGCGAGGAACAGGTAGTAGTACAGGCTCACTGAATTGACCGTCAGCGGCCCGATCTCGAGCGTGCGGTTCAGGTTGACGCCAAAGAAGGTGATGCCGTCAATCTGGCTGATGCCTTTGGGTCCGTTGGTCAGGTTGATGGGGCGATCGAGGTTGTTGAGAAACACCCGGATGATCTCGCCAAAGCCCAGGGTGACGATGGCCAGGTAGTCACCACGCAGCTTGAGCGTGGGCGCGCCCAGCAGCACGCCAAAGACGGCGGCCAGTAAAGCGGCCAACGGAATGACCGCCCAGATGGGTAAGTGCAGGCCATTGGGGAAGGTCGCCGCAATGAACGGGAAGGCTTCGGCCAGGTGCGGCGAAGCCAGCAGGGCAAACATGTAGCCGCCCACCGCAAAAAAGGCGACATAACCCAGATCAAGCAGGCCGGCATAGCCGACCACGATGTTCAGGCCCAAGGCCAGCAGCACGTACAGCAGCGCCATGTCGACGATGCGCACCCAGGCGTTGCCATACTGCTGGAGGATCAGTGGCAAGACCAGCAAAGCCACGGCCGCAATCAGAAAGCTCAGCAGACGATGTTGTTTCATCATGATGCGCCCCCTCAAGCCCGGTCTGCCACACGTTCGCCCAGCAAGCCCGAGGGCCGCAGGGTGAGCACGACGATCAATACCATGAAGGCAAAGATGTCCACATAGTGACTGCCCAAAAAGCCGCCCGTCAGCGGCCCGATGTAGCCGGCCCCAATGGATTCGATCAGGCCCAGCAAGATGCCGCCGAGCACCGCCCCCTGAAGGTTGCCGATGCCGCCAAACACCGCCGCGGTGAAGGCCTTGAGTCCAGGCAAAAAGCCCATGGTGTGCTGGGCGGTGCCGTAGTTCGACGCGTACATCACGCCAGCGATGGCCGCCAGCACCGCGCCGATGATGAAGGTGGCTGAAATCACGGTGTCGGGCCGCACGCCCATGAGGGCAGCCACGCGCGGGTTTTCAGCGGTCGCCCGCATGGCCCGACCCAGCCGGGTGTGGTTGACGATGTACATCAGCAGGGCCAGCGAGATCGCGGTCACGGCCAGGATGCAGACCTGGGTGACGGTGATCACCGCCCCACCCAGTTCGATGGGTGCGCTCGGCAGCAGCGTCGGGTAGGACTTGTAATTGGGCTTCCAGATCATCATGGCCAAGGTTTGCAGCAAGATGGACATGCCGATGGCAGTGATCAGGGGCGCCAGCTTGGGCGAGTTGCGCAGCGGCCGGTAGGCGACTTTTTCGATCGCGAAATTGAGCGCGGCGCACACCACGCAGGCGATCAGCAGCGCGATCAGCAGGATCAGCCAGCCAGGGGTGCCGGTCATTGATTCCTGCATCCAAACGATGATGGTCCAGCTGGTCAGGGCACCGACCATGAGCACCTCGCCATGGGCGAAGTTGATCAGGTTGATGATGCCGTAGACCATCGTGTAACCCAGCGCGACCAGCGCGTACATGCTGCCGAGAACCAGACCGTTGATGATCTGCTGGATGAAGGTCTCCATGCGGGAATCTCCTGCGTTGTCGTGTCGGGCCGCCTTTGTCGCTCTTGCGTCGGAGGCGGCGGCCTCGGAGGCGCCCGCATCGCGGCGGGCGGCC
>JAXITB010000401.1:0-2984 GCA_034680305.1 Polaromonas sp.
CGTGGGTTCTTTGTTTTCGCCGGGCAGTCAAGACCAAGTGGTATCCCGTGCAGGTCAACGGCCCTTGTTGTGCGTGCATGGGGCCGGTACATCCATCGAACGCCTGATTCCGCCTGGGGTCGACGACTTGCTTGAAAGCAATTTACACACCCTCAGTCCGGGTTCTGGCAGTGCCAGTGCGCTGTCCCATGTAGGCAAGGAAGTGGGGTACGTGCTCGAAGGTGAATTCGAGTTGACGGTCGGACCTGAGACCTTTCGCCTCCAAGTCGGGGACTCTTTCACCTTCCGCTCAGAGGTCGCGCATTCCTTTCGCAACCCCGGCATCACGGTTGCGCGCATTCTTTGGGCCAGCACGCCCAGCCGCAGCGCCAGCAGGCAATTGCCTTCCCCTCGCCAGCAGCGCCCCGCCAAATCGCCAAAGCCTCGCTGAGACTGACGATTCATCGGCGGGCTGAGCCAATCGCCGCAGGCCGCGAAGCGTCAGCAAAGGGCAGCCGCCTAAAACGGCATGCGCTTTGTTGACACAGTCCTGAGTTCTCAGTAGCATTCAAGCGACTTGAGTATAAGTCGTATGACTTGATTGGTTCCCTCTACCCGCGATTGTCATCAAGGAGTTCCCATGAACATGTTGGTCAGATCCGCCATCATTGCGGCCTTGTTGGGTGTCACGGCGGTTTTTTCCGCCGGAGCACAAACCTTCACCAAGCCGATCCGGGTGGTCGTGCCTTACCCCGCAGGCGACCTGGCCGACACCGTTGGGCGGCTGCTGGCGCCGGGACTTCAGGAAATCTTGGGCCAGCCGGTGGTGTTCGACAACAAGCCCGGCGCGTCTGGGCTTTTAGGCCTGCAAAGTACCTTGCAGGGGCCCAATGACAACCACACGTTTGTGATCGGGCAAATGGGCAGCATGGCCGTGGCGCCCATCTCCAACAAGCAGCCCATAGACGTGCGCAGCGAGTTTGTACCGGTGGCCATGGCTTATTCCAACTACTTATTGCTGGTGGTCAACCCGGCGCTGGGCGTCAAGAGCATTCCCGAGCTGGTGGCTTATTCCAAAGCGAATCCCGGCAAGGTCAGCTTAGCGACGAATGGCGAAGGTGGCTTCCCTCATCTGACCATGGAGTTGCTCAAGGAGCGGACCGGTCTGAACTTCATTCACATTCCCTACAAAGGCAGCGGCCAGCCAGTGACCGACACCATCAGCGGCCAGGTCAGCATGACTGTGGCCGGTTTTTCCAGCGTTTACCCCCATGTGCAAGGCGGGCGGCTGGTGCCGCTGGGCGTGACCGGCAAAGCGCGAAACAAAGACGCCTCGTCGATACCGACTTTTGGCGAAAGCGTCCCGGGCTACGAGGCCCTGGGTTGGTTTGGTTTTTTTGCCCGCAAAGACATGGCACCTGCCGCTGTGAACGCCTTCAACAGCGCCGTCAACACGGTCTTGGCCAGGCCAGAGATCAGCCAGAAAGCGCAGGGACTGGGCCTGGACACTGTGTCAGGCTCGCCTGCTCAACTGGGCGCGACTTGGCGGTCCGACTACGACAAATGGGGCGGCTTGCTTCGCAAGCTCAACCTTGAAGCCAAGTAAACACCGCAAAGGATCTTCATGACAGCCAAACCACCCAGCTATGAGCCGTTCGGCTGGCACCACTGGCACAACGATTTTTGGATGTCCTACCAGTTCCGCCGAGGGCTGGGCGAGACCCAAGAGGGTGGCGGCGCAGTCAGCGAGGTGTTCCAGGTCGGCAGCAAGATCATTGCAAATGACTTTGAGAGCTGGCACAAGGAATGGCTGCATATTGCCGAGCGCAACGACCGGCGCGGCGACGAGGAGCTGGTCCGGCAACATGTGCGCAGTGCCATGAACTGCTGGTTGAGGGCAGCCAACTATTTCCGGGAAGCAGAATTCTGGCTGAAAGCGGACGACCCGCGCCGCCTGGCGACCTTTGACCGCTGCGAAAAAGCCTCGCATAAATTTCTGGCGCAGCTCACGCCTCGGGGCGAGGTGGTCGATATTCCCTACGAGCCCGGTAAGCCGTTGCCGGCGTACTTCATCCGCTCGCCCAATGGCGGGGCCAAGCAGCCGGTGCTGATTTCGGTCGGCGGACTGGACTCTTTCAAGGACGAGCTGTGGTTCATGACCGGACGCGGTGCATTGCAACGCGGCATCTCGATCTTGCTGGTTGACGGACCTGGCCAAGGCGGTGCGTTGCGCCGCCACGGGCTGGTGACGCGCCACGACTACGAAGTGCCGATTGGCAAATGCATCGACTGGCTGGAACAGCGCAGTGATGTGGACACCTCGCGCATCGCCCTGAGCGGCTCCAGCCTGGGCGGCTATTACGCCGCGCGCGCCGGCGCCATGGAGCCGCGGCTGGCGGCCTGCATTTCACACGGGGCGATCTGGGACATTCACGAGCGCTGGAAATCACGCGACGACAACCACGGCCTGGCCGGCCACATCAAGTGGGTGTTCGGCGCCAAAACCATGGCAGAGGCCACCGAGATCGCGCGGCCCTTCACACTGGACGGCGTGCTGGAGAACATGAAGTGCCCCTACCTGATCATCCACGGCGGTCACGATGTGTTGGGCGTGGAATCTGTCAAGCAGGTCCACGACTACGCCACGCGACACGGCATTGACGCCACGCTGCGCCTGACCAGCGAAGAAGAAACCGGCGCCGAGCATTGCCAGCACGACAACCCGACGCTGGGTCAAGAGCTGATGATCGACTGGCTGGCCGACGTCTTCAAGATCGACCAAAAACAACTTTCTTTTTACGCAGGATGAAGCGATGAGCCACTGGTTTGAGTATTTCCCAACCAACCACATGTGGTCGCAAGGCATGATGTTTGGCATCGAGATGGCGGGCTGGGGCGCAGCTTCTATCAGCGAGATTGACCAAATCGGGCAAAAGCTCCGCGGCCATGAAGGTGACAACGAGTTGTGGTGGACCGAATGGAACGCCATGGCCCAACGCATTGAG
>JAXITB010000402.1:0-2959 GCA_034680305.1 Polaromonas sp.
GATTTCCTTTTCGATTCATGGATTGGTCGGTATTTTTTTGAAGGCTTGTCGCCGTGGATCATGCCCCCGGTTGAGAGCGGTCCAGCACTACACACCACATTACAAAGCAAAACGATCCCGGTTCATCGCTTTCACCTAGTCCGTCAGACAATCTTTGACAAATTTCTCGCTCTGTCTGTCCTGATCACGCACCTGCGCACCGGCGCGGTGTGTGGCTGTGCCTTCAACCAACCGGTTCGCCCGGCTCGAGACGCTCACGAAGGAGGCGCTGGGAGCCTTCGGAACAGATGCGGAACCATTGATACGCCAGGGCCAGACTTGGATGGCGCGCCCCGTTGCCGGCCACCATGCTGTTCCTCAGTGCACGGTGCGCAAGGCCTCAGACTCGGCTGGGTGCAGGCCATGGGCACTTTGCCATCGCCCTGTTGGTGCCATCAACGACATCGACCGGTCGCTTAAAACGCCGCCTTGGCGGCCTTGTTCTGTTCGGCCCGGCGGGCAAATTCTTCACGCAGGGCGCGCAGTTTTTCTCTCGGGTCTTCCTTGGTGGTGGCCTGGTTCAGGGCCATCTCGGCAATGAATCGACTGACCGTCGTGGCCACGGTGTCGCGGCCCTTTTTGCGCCGTCGTGTCCAACTCACCGACAAGCTGCGCTGGGCGCGGGTGATGCCCACATACATCAGGCGCCGCTCTTCCTGCAGGCGTGTGGCCAGGTCTTCGGCGCTGCCGTCTTGATCTTCCATCTTGAAGGGCAGCAGCCCCTCGATGCAGCCGACCAGCATCACATGGGGCCATTCCAGCCCCTTGGCGGCATGCAGGGTCGACAGGGTGACGACGTTTTGCTCACCCTCGCGCTCGCTGATGGTCGACAGCAGTGCGATGGTCTGCACCACCTCGAGCAGGGTCTTGGATTCGCGCGCCATGGTCAGCCCGGCTTCGTCGTCAATCTGCCCGCCGCAGCGCTGGGCCATCCATTCGCAAAAGTCCATCACGTTAGACCAACGCGAGGCCGCTGCCTGCTCGCTGTCCTCGCCGTCATACAGGTGCTGCTCGTAGCCGATGTCCTTGAGCCATTCGAGCAAAAACGCCTGGGCCGCTTCGCCCCCCACCGTGTGGCGGGCGCGGTATTCCAGGTCGTTGACGTAACGCCCGAACTCCTGCAAAGAGGCCACGGCTTTGCCGGGCAGTGCCGTGCCCAGGCTGTGGCTGTGCAGGGCCTCGAACAGGCTGAGCTTGTAGCTGCTGGCAAAGCTGCCCAGACCGGCCAGCGTGGTGTGACCGATGCCGCGCTTGGGGCTGGTGATGGCGCGCAAGAAGGCCGGGTCGTCGTCGTTGTTGACCAGCAGCCGCAGCCAGGCGCACAGGTCTTTGACTTCGGCGCGGTCGAAAAAGCTCTGACCGCCCGAGACCTTGTAGGGAATCTGCGCCTTGCGCAGCGCTTTTTCAAAGGGCTTGGCCTGGTGATTGGCGCGGTAGAGCACCGCAAAGTCTTTCCACTCGCGGTGCCTCTGGCCCTCGCCCGCGCGCAGGCTCTGGATGCGCGCGACGATGCGCTCGGCTTCGTGCTCTTCGTTGTCGCAGTCCACCACCCGCACGGGTTCGCCCTCGCCCAGTTCGGAAAACAGGGTCTTGGGAAACAGCTTGGGGTTGGGCCCGATCACGTTATTGGCGGCGCGCAAGATGGCGCTGGTCGAGCGGTAGTTCTGCTCGAGCTTGATGACCTTGAGCTGCGGGAAGTCCTGCGGTAGCTTCTTGAGGTTGTCCAGGGTGGCGCCGCGCCAGCCGTAAATTGACTGGTCGTCGTCGCCCACGGCCGTCAGGCGCGCGCGCGCCCCGACCATCAGCTTGAGCAATTCGTATTGGGTGGCGTTGGTGTCCTGGTACTCGTCGACCAGTACATGGCCCAGGGTCTGCTGCCAGCGCTCGCGCACCTCGGTGTTTTCGCGCAGCAGCTTGAGCGGCAGACCGATCAGGTCATCGAAGTCCACCGCCTGATAGGCGCTCAGCCGCTCCTCGTAGCGGGCCATGATGCGCGCCAGTGACACTTCTTCGGGGCCACTGGCCTGGGCCTCGGCCTGGCTGGCATTGAGGCCTTGGTTCTTCCACAGACTGATGGTCCACTGCCACTGCCTGGCGGTGGCCGCATCGGTGCTGCCGCCGCAGTCTTTGAGCAGACTGGTCACATCGTCGCTGTCGAGAATGCTGAACTGCGGCTTCAGGCCCAGGGCTGCGCCGTCCTGGCGCAGCATCCGCACGCCCAGGGCGTGGAAGGTGCAGATCAGCACGCCTTTGGCCTGCCGGCCGATCAGCCCCTTGGCGCGCTCGCGCATCTCGGCGGCCGCCTTGTTGGTGAAGGTAATCGCTGCGATCTGCTCCGGTGCCAGACCGGCTTGAATGAGCCGCGCGACCTTGTGGGTGATCACCCGGGTCTTGCCCGATCCGGCGCCAGCCAGGACCAGGCAGGGCCCCTGAATGTGATGAACTGCCTCGAGCTGGGCCAGGTTCAGGCCGGCGCTGGCGGGGCTGGATGAAGGGGGTGACGACATGAAGGCAGCCATTCCATGGACCGAGCCTGACGGCCGGCAAAGCGGGCCATCATAGCGACCTGCTGCACCGCTGCGCGTGACCGATTTGTGTTAGGCCCGATGCGCACTGCGTTCGGCCCAACCGCGCCCCGCAGAGGCTGGCCGACAATGGCCGCATCGTGATGCCCATCTTGTTGCAGACCTTTCCTTTTTTCGCGCTGGTGCTGTGCGGCTATCTGGCTGCGCGACGGGCCATCTTGCCCCTGTCGGCCATCCCTGGCCTGAACACCTTTGTGCTGTACTTTGCGCTGCCGTGCATGCTGTTTCGCTTTGGTTCGGGCACGCCCCTGGCGCAACTGCTCGATCTGCGGCTGGCGCTGCTGTATTTGCTGTGTGCCCTGTTGATCGTGGCGCTGGCCGTCTTGCTGGCGCGC
>JAXITB010000403.1:0-2898 GCA_034680305.1 Polaromonas sp.
CGCGCCGGCGCCAACGGCATGATCGCCGGCGAGGCGGTGGCCCGTGCCACCGACGGCCACACCCTCTTGATGACCTCGCCCAGCGCGCTGACCCTCAACCAGCTCAGCTCCAAAAAAGTGCCCTACGACACCCTGCGCGACTTTGCACCGGTGACGCAAACCACCTCGATTTCCTTTTTGCTGGTGGTCAACACCGCCTCGCCCTATAAGACGGTGGCCGATCTGGTCAACGCGGCCAAGGCCAAACCCGGTGCCGTGCGTTTTGCCTCGGCCGGCATCGGCAACCAGTCACAGCTGGCGGCCGAGTTGTTGGCCGATGCAGCCGGCGTGAACATGCTGCATGTGCCCTACAAGGGCGAGGCACCGGCCATCAACGACCTGCTCGGCGGTCAGGTCGACTTCATCTTCGGCACCATGCCGGCCCTGCTGGCCCAGGTCAAGGCCGGCAAGCTGCGCGCCCTGGCCGTCGGCCAGACCCAGCGCTCAGCCGCCGCACCCGACATTCCCAGCATGGCCGAAGCCGGCTACCCCGGCGTGGCCGTCAGCGGCTGGACCGGCATCGTCGCGCCCGCCGGCACACCCGCGCCGGCACTCAAGCGCCTGCAAGAAGAAGTGGCCAAGGTCCTGGCCATGCCCGATGTGCGCGAGACCCTGTCGAAGGCCGGCGCCGACCCAGTGGGCAGCAGCCCCGAACAATTTGCCGCCTTCATCCGCAGCGAAACCGTCAAATGGGGCGCAGCGGTCAAGCGGGCCGGCATCACGCCGGAGTGAGTTGACGGCTCCATTTTCAGCGCAAGAAGCCGAACGCTGTAGGCAGACGGCTGCGCAGCCGCGTGGTGCCTGCGTCCCGTCTATCACGGCTCCCGAACGCGTCGCCCGACATGGGCCGAGGCGACCAAGCGCCTATACCGCAGGCTTTGAGCTGCCGCCCTGATAGGCGGCCGCGAGAAACGGCTTGACCCCCTCCAGCTCATGCATTGACGTCAGCAGGACCTCCACATCGCCTGTGCCCCAGTGGCCAATACTGCTGACGTCGCGTGCATTTTTCATCACCTGAAGCACGGGCGCCGCATGCAGGTGCAGATAAAGCAGCACCCCTTTTTTCGTCAGCACCACCGTGGCGAAATTCTTCAGGCGCTTGAATGCCACGTACAGCTTGAGTTCCTTGCGCTGCACATCGTCGCCCAGTGACATGGCGTAGTCCTCTAGCGAGCTCAAAACCATGGCCAACTCGGCGGGCAGGGTGCTCAGCTGTTCCGCATAGGTCTTGTCTGTACCACCGCCATTGGCCGCCAAACTCGCTGCCTTGCTTGATTTACCCAACTTGGCTTTGCCCGCAGCCGCCGTGCTGGCGTTGACCAACTCAAACAACAGCAAGTCCTCGCCAAACCGGCGGTAGCGAATGAGCTCGATGTTTCGGTTCATCTGCTGCACCGCGTGGCCATCGAACTTGGTGAAATCGGCCGCAATGCACACCAAGCGCGGCGCGCTCCAGTCGATGGCACCCGCTGCGGCCTTGCCTACCTTCTCAAGCACCAGTAACTTGAACTCGGCCTGGTGATCCATCAGCCAGTCCAGGTAATACAGCCCCTGGTTGATGACGTTCTCACCCACCGAGCGCTTGTATTCGATGATGACCGGGCAGTGGTTTTCGTCCAGCCCCAGCGAATCGATACGCCCGCCGTGCGTCTTGCCAGTGGCGTATTCCGAGGCCAGGAAGCGGATGCCGAGAAAAGTGTCAAGGTTCGCCTCGATCAGGTTTTGCATCGACTTTTCCAGATCCAACGCGGCGCCTTGCAGCTCGGTGGCTTGGCCTTTGGTGATACGGAAGAGTTTGATGTCGCTCATGTCTTAATCACCTGATCTGCTTTCTTCTATCCGCTGCGGTTTTAGCCCCGCTGCCTTGTATCACCGCAAACATCGCAGCCCGACCACCAGCCTGACCTGCTGCGATGACCTGGGAAATGAAAGCGTAGCCCCGTTGATCGCAGCCGATCCAACCCTCACGCGCGAGATCTACGAATTGGGAATTGTTCAGGTACCTTGGGCAGTTTCCATAGCCGATGCGCTGCCCGCCCCGTTCACCCGTGGCTTCAGGCAAGGTAAGGAAGTGCTTGAGATAGGAGTGACCCAGGGTAATTCCAGCCACAAGAGCGTCGTCCCTGGCATCTGGCCGCGTGGTCTCGCAAAACTTGAAGTAAAAGGCCTCTTCGGTCAGTCGCCAGTCATTCATTGAAGTTGCCGCGAGCGGTGGCAGGCGCCCCATGGCTGCCACTGCGGAATCCATGGCTTGAATCTGCTTGTGAAGTTGGGGGTCAACCAAGTACGACCAGGTCTTACCTTGGTCATCACTCTTGGGCTCCATGCACTTGTATTGCAGCAACAGGTAGGTGTTGAAGTCTGCCAAGAAGATCAACAGGTCGATGCCCAGTACCGTTTCCAAGGGCTTTTTGTCGTAGACATAGACGCGAACCTCCCGTGATCCGACGCCGTCGAAGCGGCGGCCATGTGTGCTGTCGGCTTTTAATAGGCTTCCGAACACAGCTTGGTCTTGCCTTATTAAGTCCTGTTCTTGCAGCGGCTCACCATCCAACAGATCCAGGACCGATTCAGCGGTATCGATCTTTGAGAGATGTGCTTCTCGCAGGATGGTCTTTCGATCCAGCGAGGCGATGTCCAAAACCAACCCGAGCGCATCGCGCTGTTCCGTCAAACGCAGGATCTTTTGATCATCTCCAGTCAGAACGCGTTGTTGCTCTCGAAGTGCAATCAAGGCATCCAGTTTGCTAGCCAACTCCGGCCGTAACGATTTGATCGCAGCCAGAACAAGTGGCCACTCCTCATGGGGTATCCGTCTGAATGTTTCAGCAGTGCAAAGCCGGTCGGAGGCCGAGAAGA
>JAXITB010000404.1:0-2896 GCA_034680305.1 Polaromonas sp.
ATGACGGTGCAGGTGCAGTCGCCCGAGCAACTGGACCAGGCGGCCGCCGAGATCGAGCAGCGCGGTGAGCGGGTCAGTAACGTCACTTACACCGCGCCCGATGAATCGGGTGCGCCGCAGGTCACTGCCGAAGATGCGGCCCGGCTGCAATCCTTCCTGGAGAACCAGTCTGTGGCGCGTGTCGGCCGCAACGACCCCTGCCCCTGTGGCTCGGGCAAAAAATACAAGCTGTGCCACGGTCGTCTGAGCTGATCGACGCCCGGGCTCTTTGAATGGCTGGAGGACTCTCATGCCCGTGAATCTGCAGGCCACGCCGGCCGACCAATTGTTTGCTGTCCCTGGCGTGCGCTGGGGCATCACCGAAGCGGGCGTGCGCAAGGCCGGTCGCAAGGACTTGTCGGTCATGCTGCTCGATGAAGGCTGTGCGGTCGGTGCGGTGTTCACGCAAAACCGGTTTTGCGCGGCCCCTGTGCAATTGGCCCGCCAGCATCTGGCCAGCGGGCAGGGCATCCGTGCCCTCTTGATCAATACCGGCAATGCCAATGCCGGCACCGGCCAGGACGGCCTGGCGCGGGCACGCGCCACCTGCCAGGCGCTGGCCGCTCATCTGTCCCTCGCGCCCGAGCAGATCTTGCCGTTTTCTACCGGCGTGATCATGGAGCCTCTGCCCAGCGAGCGCATCGTGGCGGGCTTGCCCGCTGCGGTGCAGGTCGCCAGCGCCGATGCCTGGCCTCTGGCGGCCCAGGCCATCATGACCACCGACACCGTGCCCAAAGCCTGTTCGCGGCGGGTCAGTGTGGCCGGGCGCAGTGTCACCATCACCGGGATCAGCAAGGGCGCTGGCATGATCCGCCCCAACATGGCGACCATGCTGGGCTACATGGCCACCGATGCCTGTATTGCCCCGCACCTGATGGCCGATCTGGCCCGTGACCTGGCCGAAGGCTCGTTCAACCGGGTCACGGTCGACGGCGACACCTCGACCAACGACTCCTTTGTGGTGGTGGCCACCCAGCAGGCGGGGCATGCCGTGATCACCGCCTGGGACTCGGCCGACGCCCTGGCGCTGCGTGCGGCCCTCATGGACGTGGCCCGCTGGCTGGCTCAGGCCATCGTGCGTGACGGCGAGGGCGCGACCAAGTTCATCACCGTTCGGGTCGAGGGCGGGCGCGATGCCGCCGAGTGCCGACAGGTCGCTTATGCCATTGCCCACTCGCCGTTGGTCAAGACGGCCTTTTTCGCCAGCGATCCCAATCTCGGCCGCATTCTGGCGGCGGTGGGTTATGCCGGCATTGCCGACCTGGACCAAACCCTGATCGATCTGTATCTGGACGATGTGCGCGTGGCCTGCGGCGGCGGGCGCGATCCGCAGTATCAGGAGGCCGATGGCGCCCGCGTGATGAAGCAAAGCGAGATCACGGTGCGTGTGGGGCTCGGGCGCGGTGCGGCCAGCGACACCGTCTGGACCTGCGATTTTTCCTACGACTACGTCAAGATCAATGCCGATTACCGCAGCTGACGACCTGACGAATAGATTGAATCTCTCATGACCGATATGCAAGGCTTGCTGGGCCGGGTGGAAGCCCTGGTCGAGCGCATCGAATCCATCTTGCCGCGGCCCCTGGGCGCGCCCGACTGGGGCGCGGCGGTGGCCTGGCGCTATCGTCGGCGCTCGTCTGGTCACGGCGTGCTGGCCCCGGTGATGCACATCTCTGACATCGGTCTCGATGACTTGAAGGAGATCGACGATCAGAAGGCCAAGATTCAGCGCAACACCGAGCAGTTCGTCAAGGGACTGCCGGCCAACAATGTGCTGCTGACCGGCGCGCGAGGCACCGGCAAGTCTTCGCTGATCAAGGCCTGCCTGAACACCTATGCCGCCCAGGGGCTGCGACTGATCGAGATCGACAAAGACGACATCACCGATTTGCCCGACATCGTCGAGATCGTGAGCACTCGGCCTGAAAAATTCATCGTCTTTTGCGATGACCTGAGCTTTGAAGACGGCGAGTCGGGCTACAAGGCGCTCAAGTCCATCCTCGACGGCTCGGTGGCCGCGGCCACGCCCAATGTCCTGATCTACGCCACCAGCAACCGCCGGCACCTGTTGCCGGAGTACATGAGCGAGAACCTGAGCTACACCCACACGCCCGACGGCGAGGTGCATCCGGGTGAGGTGGTGGAAGAAAAGATCTCGCTGTCTGAGCGCTTTGGCCTGTGGGTGAGCTTTTACCCCTTTAGCCAGGACGAATACCTGACCATCGTGGCGCAGTGGCTGCGCGCTTATGACGTGCCTGCCGCTGAAATTGAGGCGGCGCGTCCGGCGGCGTTGCTGTGGTCGCTCGAGCGCGGTGGCTCCCGCAGCGGCCGGGTGGCCTATCAGTTCGCGCGCGACTACGCCGGTCAGCACGAACGCCCATGAGCCCCTTGCTGGCTGACGCACAGCAGCCGCGCCAAGGCGACCGCCAGGTGGTCGAGGTGGCGGTCGGCGTGCTCATCCGTGCGGACGGACAGTTTTTGCTCACCTCGCGGCCTGCGGGTAAGGTCTACGAGGGCTACTGGGAATTTCCGGGCGGCAAGATCGAGGCCGGCGAGACGGTCGAGCAGGCCTTGCGGCGCGAGTTGCAGGAAGAAATCGGCATCACCATCGCTTCGGCCCGGCCCTGGCGGGTGGAGATGGTGGACTACCCCCATGCCTTGGTGCGCCTGAACTTTTGCCAGGTGTTCGAATGGACCGGCGAGTTACAAATGAAGGAAGGCCAGCGCTGCGTCTGGCAGGATTTGCCGGTGCAAGTGCAGCCGGTGCTGCCGGGCACCATTCCTGTGCTGGCGTGGTTCGCACAGGAGCGCGGCTTTCAGGGGCCGACGCACCGGCCTTGAAGAGGCGCAGCGCCTG
>JAXITB010000405.1:0-2869 GCA_034680305.1 Polaromonas sp.
CGCCAGATCATGGGCATCAACCTGCTGCCCATCACCCCTGCATCCACCTACCTGGCCCAGCTCAATGCGCCTCAGGTGCGGGCCTTCGGTGGCCAGGCGGCGCAAGCCCGGCAGGCCTACGACCAGTCGGGGCAATCCGACGGAACCTCCAAAGACATCTGGCAAGACATCTATGCCTCCATGCTGGCCCTCAAAGACCCGCCACTGGCCCTGCAAAACTGGAGCCCGTCAGGCTCAGTCGAGCTGGGCGAGACGCGCTCCCGCACATTCTTTTGGCTCCATGCGCTGGCTGACATGGGCCCACCCGACACATCGGTCTGGGCCAACACCCTGTCGGCCGCCGTTTTCAGGCATCCCAGCAGCGGGAAGAGAACCTACACTGCCTACAATCCCAGCGCCCAGCCGATGGAAGAGAAATATTCTGACGGTCATGTCAAGACCGAGCCGCCCAAACAAATCGCCAGACACACCGCGCCTTGAGGCTTGAAGCGGCTGCCCAGGACATGGCGCAACCCGATCTGAGTCTTCTGACCATGCCCACCACCGACCCGAGAAACCCCCACCCGATGCCGCCGCGCAAGCCAACGCTCGGCATGGTGGCCGAGTTGGCCGGTGTCTCGCCCAGCACGGTGTCGCGCATCCTCAACGGCACGGCCAAGGTCAGCGCGGCCAAGATGAGTGCGGTGACCGAGGCCATCGACATGCTGCAGTTCCGACCCGACCCGGCCGCGCGCAGCCTGGCTGGCGGGCGCACCATGAGCGTGGGCGTGCTCACGCAGTTCATTGACAGCCCCTACTACGGCGAGGCCCTGCGCGGCATGGAAGACGTGCTGCGCCAGCACCACTATGTGCCCCTGTTCACCAGCGGGCACTGGAACGAGGTCGAAGAGCGGGAGCGCCTTGCGCTGCTGCAGGAGCGCAAGGTCGACGGCATCATCGTGCTCACTGGCCGGGTGCCCGATGCCACCTTGCTCGAAATGGCCCAGCAGCTGCCCATCGTGGTGATCGGTCGCAGCCTGGAGGGGCCACAGCTCTTTAGCATCGACATCGACAACTTCGAGGGCTCGCGCATGGCCACGCGCCACCTCATCAGCTTGGGGCACCGCAGCATTGCTTATGTCTCGGGCCCCATGGACCACAAGGACGCCATCGAAAGGCTCGAAGGCTACAAGCGGGAACTGCAAGAAAAGCTGATCGCCTTCGAGCCGGCCCTGGTGGCCGAGGGTGACTTTCAGGAGTCGGGCGGCTTCAAGGCCATGAACCGGCTGCTGCAGTCCGGCAAGATGTTTTCAGCCGTCATCGCGGCCAACGACCAGATGGCCTACGGCATTCGGTTGGCCCTGAGCAATGCCGGCTTTCGGGTGCCGGACGACATTTCTCTCGTCGGCTTTGACGACCTGCCCCACTCGGCCTTCACCGTCCCTCCCCTGACCACCGTCAAGCAGTCGGTCTATGAGATCGGCGTGCTGGCGGCGACCGCCATGGTGCAGATGCTGGGCAAGGAAAAACCGGCGCCGGTGTCGATTTCGGCCAAGCTGGTGGCCCGAGAGTCCACCAGGGTGGCCCGCGTTTAAGGCAGGCTCCCCGGGAGCTACCGCATCATGGTCTGCCGAGGGCCTGACCGCTGGCGTCGAACACCAAAATGCGCCCCGGCTCCAGACGCAAGCCGACCACCTCCCCCACCTGCCAGGTGCGATCGGCGTGTGAGAGCTTGGCGATCAAGGCTTCCTGGCTGTGGACCAAGCGCAGGTAGACGTTGGTCGAATCGCCCAAGCGTTCGGTGAACTCCACCACGCCCTGCAAGCCACTGCCCGCCTCTTCAATGTGCAGATTTTCAGGTCGCACGCCCAAGGTGCAGCCCTGCTCGGCGACCGCGGGCGGCAGGCCCAACTCAGACCAAGACAGGCTGACCGACTGGTCGAGTACGGCGGCAGAGGCACTGGCATCGACCGCGTAGGCCATCAGATTGATCTTGGGCGTGCCCAGAAACTGAGCGACAAAGGTATTGGCCGGTGCGTTGTACAGGTCCATGGGGCGGCCCACCTGCTCGATGCGCCCCTTGTTGAACACCGCGATGCGGCTGCCCAGGGTCATGGCCTCGGTCTGGTCGTGCGTCACATAGACCATGGTGGTGCCCAGATCGGCATGCAGGCGCGCCAGCTCGATCCGCATCTGAACGCGCAGGGCCGCATCCAGATTGGACAAAGGCTCGTCAAACAAAAACACCCGAGGCCGCCGCACAATCGCACGTCCGATGGCCACCCGCTGCCGCTGGCCGCCCGAAAGCTGCTTGGGATAACGGTCGAGCAGTTCAGTGAGCTGGAGCTTGTCGGCGGTCTGCGCCACCATCGCATCACGCTCGGCCCGGCTCTTGCCCGACATGCGCAATGAAAAGCCCATGTTCTCGGCCACCGTCATGTGGGGGTAGAGCGCGTAGTTCTGAAACACCATGGCCACGCCGCGCTCGGACGCCGCCACCTCATTGACACGCTGCCCATCAAAGAGCAGCTCGCCCCCGCTGGTGGCCTCCAAGCCAGCGAGCATGCGCAGCATGGTCGACTTGCCGCAGCCCGAAGGCCCCACAAAAACCATGAACTCGCCGTCCTCGACGGTCAGATCCACGCCGGGAATCACCTGGTGGCTGCCGTAGGACTTGGCCACCTGCTTGAGCTCGATGCGCGCCATCGCTCAGCCCTTGAGAAAGTGCTGGTACCACAGCGCGCTGCGCTTGGGCGTGCGCGCGAGCGTGGCGTAGTCAACATGCACCAGACCGAAACGCTTTGCATAGCCGCTGGCCCACTCGAAGTTGTCCATCAGGCTCCAGGCGAAGTAGGCATCCACTGGCACCCCCTGCTTGAGCGCTTGCTGC
>JAXITB010000406.1:0-2848 GCA_034680305.1 Polaromonas sp.
ATCTCCACCGTCATGTTGGCGCAGAAGAACTCGGCCGTGTAATGCACCTTCAACCAGCCGGTGTGATAGGCCAACAGCGAGTAAGCGGCCGCGTGCGACTTGTTAAAGCCGTAGCCGGCAAATCGCTCCATCAGGTCGAAGATCTCGTCGGCCTGCTTCTGAGCGATGCCTTTGTCGGCCGCACCCTTGCGAAAGATGATGCGGTGCTCGGCCATCTCCTCGGGCTTTTTCTTGCCCATGGCCCGCCGCAACAGGTCGGCACCGCCCAGGCTGTAGCCACCGAGCAGCTGCGCGGTCTGCATCACCTGCTCCTGGTAGACCATGATGCCGTAGGTTTCAGACAGCACCGGCTCGACCAGCGGATGTGGGTACTGCACCTCCTCGCGCCCGTGCTTGCGCGCCACGAAGCTGGGGATGAGGTCCATGGGGCCGGGCCGGTACAAGGCGTTGAGGGCGATCAGGTCTTCCAGGCGGGTGGGCTTGGCGTCCTTGAGCATGCGCTGCATGCCCGCACTTTCAAACTGGAACACCGCTTCGGTCTGGCCCCGGCTGAACAGGTCATAGGTGGGCTTGTCATCGAGGGCGATGGCCTCGTAGTTGAAGCCGGCCTGCCCAGGGTGGCGCTTGACGATCAGCTCGCGCGCGATCTCCAGGATGGTCAAGGTGGCCAAGCCCAAAAAGTCGAACTTGACCAGGCCGACGGCCTCAACATCGTCCTTGTCGAACTGGCTGACGGCCGAATCGCTGCCGGGCTGGGCATAGAGCGGACAAAAATCGGTGAGCTTGCCCGGGGCGATCAACACACCGCCGGCGTGCATGCCCACATTGCGGGTCATGCCCTCGAGCTTTTGCGCCAGCTCGATCAAGGTGCGAACGTCTTCCTCCTTGCGGATGCGCTCGGCCAGCACCGGCTCCATGTCGATGGCGTAGTTGTTCTTGTCACCCTCGGGCTTGGGGTCAGGCGGGTACTGCAGGGTCACCGACATGCCCGGCTTGTTGGGAATCAGCTTGGAGATGCCGTCACAAAAGCCGTAAGACAGATCCAGCACCCGACCGACATCGCGGATCGCCGCGCGCGCCGCCATGGTGCCGAATGTGGCGATCTGGCTGACCGCGTCGTGTCCGTACTTGGCCTTGACGTAGTCGATCACCCGGTCGCGGTTGGCCTGGCAAAAGTCAATGTCGAAGTCGGGCATGGACACCCGCTCCGGATTGAGAAAGCGCTCAAACAGCAACTTGTATTGCAGCGGGTCGAGGTCGGTGATCTTGAGCGCATAGGCCACCAGCGAGCCAGCACCGGAGCCGCGACCCGGCCCCACCGGGCAGCCGTTTTTCTTGGCCCAGTTGATGAAGTCACCGACGATCAGGAAGTAGCCCGGGAAACCCATTTTCAGGATCACCTCGATCTCGAACTCCAGGCGCTCGACATACTCGGCTCGCTTTTGCTCACGCACCGTCTCGTCGGGGTACAGGGCAAGCAGGCGCTCATTGAGCCCCTCGTGCGAGGCCTGCCGGAAATACTGATCGATGGGCAGGGGCACGCCATCGACCAGGGGCGTAGGGTAGTTGGGCAACTGCGGCTTGCCCAGTTGCAGCGTCAAACTGCAGCGCTTGGCGATCTCCACCGAATTGGCCAGGGCCGAGGGCAAGTCAGCAAACAAGGCCGCCATTTCCGCGCGCGACTTGAAATACTGCTGCGCGGTGAACCTGCGCTGACGCCGGGCATTGCCCAGCACCTCGCCTTCGGAGACGCAGACCCGGGCCTCATGCGCCTCGAAATCATCGGCAGTGAGAAACTGCGCCGGATGCGTGGCCACCACCGGCAGCCCCAGGCGGGCAGCCAGGGCCACAGCGGCCGCCACATGCCGCTCATCGTCCGATCGGCCGGCGCGTTGTAACTCCAGATAAAACCGGTGAGGAAAGCAGTTGGCCAGTTGCAGGGCCACGTCGGCCGCCCGTGCGTCGTCGCCCTGCACCAAGGCCTGCCCGACCGGCCCGCCCTGCGCGCCCGACAGGGCAATCAAGCCATCGGCCAGTTCCTGCAGCCACTTCAGTTCAATGACCGCCTGATCGCGCTGCACATTGCGCGTCCAGGCCCGGGTCAGCAGTTCGCACAGGTTGAGGTAACCCCGGTGGTTTTGCACCAGCAGCAGCAAGCGCACCGGCGGCGACCCAGCCTCCTTGCCCGGGGCCTGGATCCAGACGTCGGCACCGATCAGCGGCTTGAGGCCCGCCCCCCGCGCCGCCTTGTAGAACTTGACCGCGCCAAACAGATTGGACAGGTCGGTGATGGCCAGCGCAGCCTGCCCGTCGGCCGCCGCGCCAGCGACCAAGTCGTCGATGCGCAAGGTGCCATCGAGCACCGAAAACTCTGTGTGGGTACGCAGATGAACGAACATGAGTTCATTCTAGGCGGCCCCGCCGCCGGTCCGGCCTGACTCAGCGGTGATACCGCGCCGCCACCTGCGCCACGCGCTCGCCCAAGGCGCGTGCGGTCTGCAGGTCGCCGGCCGACATCTCGCCCGCGCCCGCATCGGCCGGCGACTGCGCCATGGCGCCGGCATAAGACCCCAGGTAATTGGGGTCATCACGCCGAGCGGCCTTGGTGCTGCTGGGCATGATGCCCTGGCTGACCCACAGGCCGCCGTGCTGCATGGCCAGCGTAAAAAGGTAGGTCAGGGTCGAACCCTTGTCGCCGTTGAAGGCCGCGCTGTTGGTGAAACCGGCAAACAGCTTGTCCTTCCAGGCCTGGCTGAACCAGGCTTTGGAAGAGGCGTCTGCAAATTTCTTGAACTGCCAGCTGACCGTGCCCATGTAGGTCGGCGAGCCCATGATGATGGCATCGGCC
>JAXITB010000407.1:0-2827 GCA_034680305.1 Polaromonas sp.
AGCCGGCGTACCGTCGGCGCGTTCGGGTCGATCATCTTGTAATAGACGTCATGCGACAGCGCGTTGGCGATGGTCAGCAGCAGACCGTCGGCAGTCGACAGTGCCGCCGCCAGACCGCCGGCCGCCACCAGACCCGAGATCACGTAAGGCAGGCCTCCGATTTCGGGCGTGGCCAGCACGATGATGTCACCACCGATGCGCATTTCGCCGAGCTGCAAGATGCCGTCTTTGTTGACGTCAGTCACGGACAGCAGGGTCGGGTCCACCGCCGCCCACTGTGATACCCAGGCCGGTAGCTTGTCGAACGGTGTTCCCACCAGGACGGTGAAGACCTCGTACTTGACCAGCACAGCCAGAGCCGGCGCGGTTAAGTAGAGCAGGAAGATGAAGAACAGCGACCAGGTCACCGAGCTGCGCGCCTGCTTCACAGAAGGCGTGGTGTAGTAGCGCATCAGGATGTGCGGCAGCGCGGCGGTACCCACCATCAGGCAGAACACCAGGGCCAGGACGTTCCGACGTGAGGTGTCGTAGGCGTCCTTGGCCTTCTGGTCGCCATTGGGGTCGCCAGCGAATTGCGTGGCGTGGCGCGGCATACCAGCCAGCGGCGCGGTGCGCGCGGCGTTGGCCGTCTTGCCGGCGGTCCAGGCCTTCTTGGCGGCTTCCTCGTCCTTGGGCAGGGCAGCCTGCGCCTTTTCGGCAGCGGCGATGTCTGCGGCAGGCGCGTTGGCAGCCTTGAGGTCTTCGATCTTCTTGGCGGCGGCGGCCTTGTCGGCTTCCAGCGCGGCCTTCACATCCTTGAGCTTGGCGTCAAACTCGTCGGCGCGGGCCTTGAAGATGGCGCGTACTTCTTTTTCTTTCGGGTCATCGATCAGGGCTTTTTCCTTCTCGGTCACCTTCTGCAGCTGGTAGCCGTAGATGGCCTGGGGAATGGGCACACCGGTCTGCTTGACCGACAGCCACACCACCGGGATCAGGTAGGCGACGATCAAAATGATGTACTGAGCCACCTGCGTCCAGGTCACGGCGCGCATGCCACCCAGGAAGGAGCACACCAAGATGCCGCCCAGGCCCAAGAAGATGCCCAGCTCGAAGGCCACGCCGGTCAGGCGTGTGGTGATCAGGCCGACGCCGTAGATCTGCGCCACCACATAGGTGAATGAGCACAGGATGGCCGCCAAAATGCCGATCAAGCGGGGCAGGTTGCCGTCATAGCGGGCGCCCAGGAAGTCGGGAATGGTGAATTGCCCGAACTTGCGCAGGTAGGGCGCCAGGAACAACGCCACCAGACAGTAGCCGCCCGTCCAGCCCATGATGAAGGCCAAGCCGCCGTAGCCGGTCAGATAGAGCGTACCGGCCATGCCAATGAAGGAAGCCGCGCTCATCCAGTCCGCGCCGGTGGCCATGCCGTTGTACATGGCAGGCACGCGTCGGCCGGCCACATAGTACTCGGCCGCGTCATTGGTGCGGCTCATCACGCCGATGCCGGCGTAAAGCAACACGGTGGCGGCCAAGAACAGGTAACCGATCCAGTTCCGGGGCAGACCCATCTGCTCCAGGATGGCCAGCACGATCACGAACAAGGCAAAGCCGCCGGTGTACCAGGCGTAGACCTTGTTGAGCTGCTTTCTAAAAGCGGCGTTGCTCGATGCGGCAAACATGCCGCTTTCGTTTTCAGGGGTCATTCCAGCCATGATCAGTCCTCCTCGACTTCAGCCACGCCATGCTCTTGGTCGAGCTGGTTCATGTAGTGGGCATAGAACCAGATGATCACCACGTAGATGATCAGCGAGCCTTGGGCGGCCATCCAGAAACTGAAGGGCCAGCCGAAGAAGGTGAAGTTGAGGTCGCGGGCGAAATACGCCACGACAAAGGTCACCACGAACCAGACGGCCATGAGGACCGCCGTGATGTTCAGGTTTTTCTGCCAATATTGGCGATGCGATTCAGTCAATTGCATGAAGTCTGTCTCCTCTTTTTCCGACCGGGGGGTCGATTTGCCTGCGATCCGATGGAATGACTGCCCTCATTCCAACTTGCAACCGGATCGAAACTAAACCGGGCTCGCTTTCGCGTTGATCCCGGTTTCGCGCGCCAGTTCGGCGGCGACCTTGGGCTCAAACCCTTGCAGGTGGCGAATGATCTTCGCCACCTCCTCGGGCTCCTGGCGCTTGACATGAATCCGGGCCAGTTCGCACCAGCCGTAGGGACTCATGGGTTGCAATTGGGTGTTGCGCTTGAGTGCGCTGATGGCCTCGTCCAGCCGCGACTGGCGCATCAGCACCAATCCCAGGCCGAACCAGGCCCGGTCCAGTTGATCGTCGAGCTCGACCGCACGGCGAAAGCTCGCTTCGGCCGCCTCGATCTGTCCGTCGGCTTCGAGCAAGAAGCCCTGGTTGAAAAAGCTGGCTGCGCTGGCGCCAGGCAGAGCGGTCAGTCGGGCGTAGTCTTGCAAGGCGCCCTGCGAGTCGCCAAGCTCGGCACGCAGATGGGCGCGGCTGGCCAGCGCATAAGCGTCTTGCCCGTGCATGACCAGCATTTGGTCAAAGCAGCTCAGCGCGGCTTCGCGGCGGCCCAGGAGAATCAGGCCAATGGCCCGCCACTTCAGGGTCAAGTAGTTCCAGCCGAGCTTCATCGGCAGACCTCCATGCCGACGCTGACACAGTGCTCGATTTTGGCCAGGGTGACGGCGATATAGAGCACGGCGGTGACGAAGAAGGCCACCCAGCCATGGTGGCGTGGGTCGATCCGGGCCGGCGAGATCAGCCTTGCCAAGCCCATCCAGGGGCGGTTGAGGACCTGAAACAGCTGGTAAAACAGGTTGGTGTCG
>JAXITB010000408.1:0-2814 GCA_034680305.1 Polaromonas sp.
GACTTCCGTCGCTTGGCCGAAATCACCCGCCAGTTGCCGCCCATCGAGCACGCCAGCGGCGGGCTGCAGTTCTTCCTGGAACGCCTGGTCGGCCAGGTCCACTGAGCACGAGACGGACCATGGCGCCCAGCACCCGACTGTACGAACAGGTTCAGAGCAACCACACCGCCGCCGGCGCGGAGGAAGCCTTGGTCATGGCCCACCTGGGGATGGTCAAGCGGGTGGCCCTTCATCTGAAGGTGCGCATACCGCCGTTCATGGAGCTCGACGAACTGATTCAAGTGGGCATGATCGGCCTGCTCGAAGCCGCGCGCGCCTACGACCCCACCAAGGGCATTGAGTTCGAAAGCTTTGCCCACGCGCGAGTGCGCGGCGCCATATTGGACGAAGTCAGGCGGCTTTCATTTTTGCCTCGCTCGGCCGTGGCCTTCAATAAGAGTCACAGCAAAGCCACCGACGAACTGGCCGCCGAACTTGGTCGCACCCCGACCCAGGCCGAATTGGCCCAACACATCGGCATGGATGTTGAGACCTTCGAAAAGGAGCGCGGCCAAGCCAAACGCTTCGAGACCTATTCCATGGAGTTGGTCACCGAAGAGGTCATGGGCATTGCCGACGACGCCAGCCAGCAGCCCGAGGCCATTGTGGAACACGCCCAGTTCATGGAGGCAGTCGCCGGTGCCATCGGTGACCTGCCCGAGCGCGACCAGCTGCTGATGAACCTTTACTACGTTGAAGAACTCAATCTGAAGGAAATCGGCGAGGTGCTGGGCGTGACCGAATCACGTGTGAGCCAGTTGCTCAGCGCAGTGGTCAAGAAGCTGCGGGCCACGCTGCAGGTCGAGCCGGTCAACCATCGCCGCGGACGCGGCTGAAAAGCGGCAAGCGGCAAGAATTTGCCGCTGCACAGGCCAGTTGTGGCCACGGCAGGCGCAGGCAAAAAGAAAAGCGCCCCAAACACAAAGAAGTGCAGCCGGCGGCCTCAAGTTTCCGGGCGGCACGCCGATCTAGGGAGGGTCCAGCAAATACCAGGAGCCTTCCAGATGCGAGTTCACTTCAAAGCCATCGAGAGCTACAGCACCGGCAGCACCGCCTCACAGGCCGCAGTGGCCAACCGGGTGGAATTGATTCAAATGCTCTTTGACGGCCTGATCGACAGCCTCAGCGCTGCGCGCGGCCACATTGAGCACCGCGCCATCGAGGAGAAAAGCAAGAGCCTGGCGCGCGCCAGTCGCATCGTGGTCGGCCTGCAAGCGGCCCTGGACCTCGACAAGGGCGGCGATCTGGCCACCAACCTCAATGAACTGTATGGCTACATCGTGCGGCGTTTGCTGCATGTGAACATCCACAATGACCTGACGGCACTCGAAGAAGTCCACGGATTGATCACCGAAGTGCGCGAAGCTTGGCGCCAAGTGCCCTCGCTGTTGCCGGCCAGCGCCTCGGCCCTGCAACACTGATCGGAAAAGCGGCAAGGCACAGACCTTGCTTGCAATGCCTGCGCCCTTTCCGGTACAGGTCACCAAAGGGGGCTTGCCCCCTTTTTTGCTTTGTTTTGCGTTGTACAGTAGCGCTTGGATTCTTCAACGGCCGCTCAACCGGATCGAAACGAAACAAATATGTTCAGCATCATAGGTATCGTCGTTCTGATGATTTGCGTGTTCGGTGGCTACGTCATGGCCGGCGGGAGCATGGCGCCCATCATCAAGGCCGCACCCATCGAGACCTTCATCATTGGCGGGGCGGCCATCGCGGCCATGTTGATCGGCAACAGCCTGGACATCGTCAAAGGGGCTTTTGGTGGCATTGGACGCTGCTTCAAGGGGCCCAAATACAAGAAGGACGATTACCTGCAGGTGATCTTCTTGGTCTCCAAACTGATGAAAGTGCTCAAGGCCGAGGGGGCGGTGGCGTTGGAGCCGCACATCGAAAACCCCGACTCGAGCGCCATCTTTGCCGAATACCCCCCGATCCTGAAGGACGAAGGCCTGCTGCACCTGGTGACCGACACCATCCGACTGCTGGTGGTCTCGTCGAGCAACCTGAGCCCTTATGCGGTTGAGGAGGTCATGGACCAGGCCATCAAGACCCACCACCACGGCGAACTCAAGCCGGCCGAAGCGCTCGCCTCGATGGCCGGCGCCCTGCCCGCTCTGGGTATCGTGGCTTGCGTGTTGGGCGTGGTCAAGACCATGGGCGCCATCGATCAGCCGCCACCGGTGCTCGGTGCGCTCATTGGCGGCGCGCTGGTGGGCACCTTCTTGGGCGTGTTCTTTGCGTACGGTCTGGTCGAGCCTTTGGCCACCCGACTCAAGCAGATCATCGATGACGAGGGCGAGATCTACAAAGTGGTCAAGCAGATCATCATCGGCACCATGCACGGCCACCCGCCACCACTGATCATCGAAGGCGCACGGGTGAGCATCAGTCACCACAACCAGCCGACCTTTGCTGAAGTGTTTGACGGCCTACGCGGCAAGTAAGGCGATGATCGTCCATGGCTGAAGCGCCAAGCAACCCACCGGCAGAGGCGGAACCGGCCGCTGCGGTGCCCGAGGCGGCACCGCCAGCCGAGGGCACTCCCGCGGCGGCACCGACTGAAGCACCGGCCGAGGGCGAGACCCCGGCTGCGGTGGCGCCGGTCATCGTCATCAAGAAAGTCATCGACGACGGACACGGCGGCGCCCACGGTGGTGCCTGGAAAATCGCTCTGGCCGACATGATGACAGCCATGATGGCTTTCTTTTTGCTCATGTGGCTACTGGGTGCCAGCAACGAAGACAAACGCAAAAGCGTGGCCGATTTCTTCAGGCC
>JAXITB010000409.1:0-2780 GCA_034680305.1 Polaromonas sp.
CCTCGCCAGTCAGGGCGTAGGTGCTGCCAGCCGCTTCGCCGCAGACCAGCAGACCGGGACGTGACAGCTGCGCGCCTTCGAGGGTGCAGCGCAGCGGCGCGCCCTTGAGCGGCCCCAGGCGCTCGCCGCCCTGAATGAGACGCCGCACCGATGGCGAGACAGCGCTGAGTTGGTCAAACATCGCGCGCAGGTTGGTCTGAGCCACCTGGCTGCGGGCGCTGGCGCGGTGACCGAGCAGCCCGCCCCCCACGTTGAATACACCCACCCCGATGTTGAACACCCCTTGGCCACAAGGGAAGACCCAACCGTAGCCCGGCGCCAGTGAGCGGTGAAAAATCACCTCCAGTTCGGTGATTTCGCTGGCCATGGCCTCGTTTCTGACATAGCAGCGCATCGCGATGGCACTGGGTGCCTGGCGCGTGCCCATTTGGCTCGTTAGCAGGGCAGTCGGCACCGCGCCGGTGGCCAGCACCACCCATTCTGAGCGGATCTCCCGGCGCGCCTGTCCTTGCTGCAGGCGTGCGCCAACGACGCGACCACCTTCCTCGACGAGTTCGGAAAACTGCAAGGGCGCGAACATGCGCGCGCCAGCGGCCACGGCGGCTCGGCAGACGATCTCATCGAGTTGCTTGCGCGGCAGCACGGCCAGGGTGCCTTCAACATCGATTTGCCTGCCCTTGGGGCTGGTGCAGCGCACGGCGCGGGCTGACTGGGCCTGCTGCATCACCTGATCGAGGACCCCCAGCCGAGCCAGGGCGCGGTGGGCATCGGGAATCAGGCCATCGCCGCACACCTTGTCGCGGGGGAAGGCATGCTGGTCCAGCATCACCACCGACAGGCCAGCGCTGGCCAATGTGATGGCGGCAGCCGACCCGGCCGGGCCGGCGCCGACCACCAGCACATCACAACGCGCTGGCAGTTGGTCGATGGACTCGTTCATGGGCAGACTGGCGGGCCATTGAATGGCCGGCTCATTTGCCCCAGCTGTCTTTGAGTCCTACCGCCCGATTGAATACCGCCTGACCCGGCGCATGATCGATGCGGTCGGCCACAAAGTAGCCGTGCCGCTCAAACTGGAACTTTTCGTCGGGCCGGGCCTGGGCCAATGAGGGCTCGAGGTAGGCCGTGACCACCTTCAGGCTGCTGGGGTTGAGCGCCTGCAAGAAGTCTTTGCCGCCGGCGTCCGGGTGGGCTTCTGAAAAGAGGCGGTCATATAACCGCACTTCAGCGGCGATACCGTCGGCCACCCCGACCCAGGTGATGGCCGCCTTGGCTTTGACACTGTCGGCGCCGGGTGTGCCGCTCTTGGTGCCGGCGATGACTTTGGCGTGGACCTCGGTGACCTGCCCGCTGGCATCGCGCTGGCAGCCGGTGCATTCGACGACATAGCCCCCCTTGAGCCTGACCACGTTGCCCGGGAAGAGGCGTTTGTAGCCTTTGGGCGGCACCTCTTCAAAGTCCTCGCGTTCGATCCAGACCTCGCGGCCGATTTGAAAGACCCGGTCAGGTGGCGGGGTCTGACCTTCAGTCAGGGCGCTGTGGGGCAGGGCGGGCTGGCTGCACTGCTCCAGGTGTTCGGCACGGCCGAACACCTCGGCCCAGTTGCTCAGCACCAGCTTGACCGGCTCGAGCACCGCCATGGCGCGGTGGGCCTTGTTTTCCAGGTCTTCGCGCAGACAGCCTTCGAGCGTGCTGTAGTCGATCCAGCTGTCGCTCTTGCTCACCCCGATCCGTTCGGCAAACAACTGCAGTGATTCAGGGGTATAGCCCCGGCGGCGCAGGCCCACAATGGTCGGCATGCGCGGGTCATCCCAGCCGCTGACTCGGCGCTCCTGCACCAGTTGTGCCAGCTTGCGCTTGGAGGTGAGCACATAGCTCAGGTTCAGACGCGCAAATTCATATTGCCGCGGGGGCGGGCCGGCCAGCAGACCCAGGTCGATCAGGCGCTGCAGCAGCCAGTCGTAAAAAGGCCGCTGGTCTTCAAACTCGAGCGTGCAGATGCTGTGGGTGATCTGCTCGAGTGCATCTTCAATCGGGTGCGCGAAGGTGTACATCGGGTAGACGCACCAGGCGTTGCCCGTGTGATGGTGCTCGGCGTGCCGAATCCGATAGATGGCCGGGTCGCGCAGATTGATGTTGGGCGAGGCCATGTCGATTTTGGCCCGCAGCACCATGGCCCCATCCGGGTGCCGGCCGTCTCGCATTTCGCGAAATCGGGTGAGGTGATCGGCTGGGCTGCGACTGCGAAAGGGGCTGTCGACGCCGGGCTTGCCGAAGTCGCCGCGGTTGATGCGCATCTGCTCCGGGGTCTGCTCGTCCACATAGGCCAGACCGGCTTCAATCAGGGCTTCGGCCGCCCGGTACATGAAGCCAAAGTAGTCACTGGCCTGATAGGGCGCCGCGGTGCCCGGAGCTTGTCCGATCTGCGCCCAGTCAAACCCCAGCCATTTCACGGCATCGACGATGCTGTCAACGTACTCGGTGTCTTCTTTTTCCGGATTGGTATCGTCAAAACGCAGGTGACAGACGCCGCCATAGTCGCGCGCCAGACCAAAATTGAGGCAGATGCTCTTGGCGTGCCCAACGTGCAGGTAGCCATTGGGTTCGGGCGGAAAACGGGTGCGGATCTTGGCCGGATCGGGCTCGCCTTGGGCGTGGTGCGCCGCATCGCCGGGGCTGCCGGCCCAGCGGCGGCTGGCGTAGCTGCCGTGAGCCAGATCGTGCTCAATGATCTGACGCAGAAAATGACTGGGTCTGCTGGCTTCTTGTGCTGCAGGGGC
>JAXITB010000410.1:0-2768 GCA_034680305.1 Polaromonas sp.
AGGCCTCTTCATTGCTGCCCTTGGCCGAGCCAAAGCCAGCCAGCGAATTCGGACCGTGCTCGTCGCGAAGCCGCTTCAAGACGCCACTGGCCACCGCCAGGGCCTCGTCCCAGCTGGCCGGGCGAAACACCTCAGACCAATAGGCCGGGTCGCGGTTGAGCCGCTCAAGCGCGGCCGGATCTTTGGGCACACCGGCACGACGGATCAGCGGCTGGGTCAGGCGCTGCGGGCTGTGCACATAGTCAAACCCAAAGCGGCCTTTGACGCACAAGCGCGCATGGTTGGCCGGGCCGTCGCGGCCCTCGACGCTGACGATGCGCTCATCCTTGACCTGGTAAGTCAGCAGACAGCCCACACCGCAAAACGGGCAAACCGAGTCGACCGAGCGATCGACCTTTTGTGAACCGATCAAGGTCTTGGGACTGAGCGCCCCGGTGGGGCACGCCTGGACACATTCGCCGCAGGCCACACAGCTGCTTTGGCCCATGGCATCGTCCAGATCAAAGACGATCTGGCTGTGTGCGCCCCGGCGGGCATAGCCAATCACATCGTTGACCTGCTCCTCGCGACAGGCGCGCACGCAGCGTGTGCACTGAATGCAGGCATCGAGGTTGACCGCCATGGCCGGATGCGACAGGTCCGGGGCCGGCTGTGGGCGGCGCAGGGCTTGCAACTGGGGCCGCACCGTCACCCCCATGCGCTCAGCCCACAAGCTGAGCTCGCCATGCTGGCCGACCTGGCGGGCCAGGCCGCTGCCCTCACCCCGACCCTCTCCCAGTGGGAGAGGGAGAAAATCAGAACTCCCTATACGCTCGGCAAGCTCAGAAACGCGCCCCATGCCCCCACCGTCTGCGCCCTGCCCATCTTCCAGCGGCAGAGTGGGCAAATCAGAACTCCCTCTGCGCTCGGCTGGCTCAGAAGTGCGCCCCCGGATCCCACCGTCCGCGCCACGGTCCTCTCCCAGCGAGAGAGGGGGCAAGTCAGAACTCCCTCTCCCCTCGGGGGAGAGGGCTGGGGTGAGGGGCACAACGCCCTGCCTTCGAGCCGATCCGTCGTTCCACTTGTAGCCCTGCTGCGGCATGTCCGACAGCAGCATCTCCAGCACCATCTTTTGGCTCTTGAGCGCCCGCTCGCTGCGGGTCTGCACCGCCATGCCCGGCTGCACCGTGCGGCAGCAACTCGGCGCGAGGGTTCGTTCGCCGGCGATCTCAACCACGCAGGCGCGGCAATTGCCATCAGGCCGCATGCCCTCCATGAAGCACAGGTGCGGAATCTCTAGGCCCAGGCGCTTGGCCACGCTCAGGATCGTTTCACCGGCCGAGGCCTGAACCTGCTGGCCGTTAAGCCCAAAGGTCAGGGTCTGCGGCTTGAGCGCCGGGTCTTGAAGGGGGGCGTTCATGCGGCACCTCCGATCTCATGGGCAAAGTGAGTGAGTACGCTGCGCACCGGGTTGGGTGCGGCCTGACCCAGGCCGCAAATGGAGGCATCCATCATGACCTGGCTGAGGTCTTCCAGGGTCGCCGCATCCCAGACCGGGGCGGTCATCAACTCAGCCGCCTTGGCCGTGCCGACCCGGCAGGGGGTGCACTGGCCACAGCTTTCGTGGGCAAAAAATCGCATCATGTTCAGCGCCGCATCGCGGGCCCGGTCCTGCTGACTGAGCACAATGATGGCGGCCGAACCGATGAAGCAGCCGTAAGGCTGCAAGGTGTCAAAGTCCAGCGGGATGTCGGCCAGCGCCGCCGGCAAGATGCCACCGGAGGCGCCCCCGGGCAAATAGGCGTAAAGCTGATGACCGTCGGCCATGCCGCCGCAGTGCTGGGCCACCAATTCGCGCAGCGTGATACCGGCCGGCGCCAGCTTGACGCCGGGGCTCTTGACCCGACCGCTCACACTGAAGGAGCGCCAGCCTTTGCGACCATTGGCGCCGCCCTGACTGAACCACTGGGGCCCACGCTCGACGATCTCACGCACCCAATACAGGGTTTCCAGGTTGTGCTCCAGCGTCGGGCGGCCAAACAAACCCACTTCGGCAATGTAGGGCGGCCGCATGCGCGGCTCGCCCCGCTTGCCCTCGATGCTCTCGATCATGGCCGACTCTTCACCGCAGATGTAGGCTCCCGCCCCACGACGCAGTTCGATGTGCGGCAAGGCGCATGGCGGATTGGCCTGCAGCAAAGCAATCTGATCGGCCAGCGTGCGGCGCAACTCATGGTACTCGTCACGCAGGTAGATGTAGCAGGCCTGCACACCGACCACTTGGGCGGCCACCAGCATGCCTTCAAGGAAGCGGTGCGGATCGCGTTCCAGGTAGGTACGGTCCTTGAAGGTACCGGGCTCGCCCTCGTCGATGTTGACCGCCATCAGTCGCGGTGCCGCTTGCGCCCGCACGATGCGCCACTTGCGACCGGCCGGAAAACCCGCCCCGCCCAGCCCACGCAAGCCCGAGTCTTCCATGGCCTGCAAGACCGCCTCGGCATCGAGTTGCCCCGAAGCCAGTCGCCTGACCAGGCTGTAGCCGCCCTGGGCCTGATAGGCCGCCCAATCCACCGCCGGGGTGTGGCCTGCTGCCCGGCCCGGGGTGTCCCCGGCCAGCGCCGATTGAGCCAACTCATGCACGGCCTCGGGCTTGGCCGCAGGCACGGCCTGCTGCCCGACCAGCACCGCCGGTGCCTGCTCGCAGCGGCCAATGCACGGCGCGGCGATCACCCGCACATCGCTGCCCAACAGCTCAGGCAAACGCGCCAGCAAGGCAGGTGCGCCGGCCA
>JAXITB010000411.1:0-2763 GCA_034680305.1 Polaromonas sp.
CGCAGTTGCGGCCCGATCGGGTGGCCCTGTATGCCTATGCCCATTTGCCCGAGCGCTTCAAGCCGCAGCGTCGCATTCAGGCCGCCGAGTTGCCTGCACCTGCAGCCAAGATCACCATGCTCTCGCGCTCGCTCGACGCGTTTGATGCGGCCGGCTATGTGTACGTGGGCATGGACCACTTTGCCTTGCCCGGCGATGCGCTGGCGGTGGCACGTCGGCAGGGCCGGCTGCATCGCAATTTCCAGGGTTACAGCACCCAGCCCGATTGCGACCTGATCGCTCTGGGTGTGTCGGCCATCGGGCGCATTGGGGCCACCTACAGTCAGAACGCCAAAACGCTGGAAGACTACTACGACCTGCTCGACCAGGGGCGCTTGCCGGTGGTGCGGGGCTTGGCGCTGTCGCGTGATGACCTGATCCGCCGCAGCGTCATCATGGCCTTGATGTGCCAGGGCGAGTTGCAGTTTGAGTCGCTCGAACTGGCCTTCCTGATCGACTTCAAGGCTTACTTTGCAAGCGAGCTTCAAGCCCTGGCGGTGCTGCAGGCCCAGGGGCTGGTGCAGGTGGGGCATTCGGCCATCACAGTGACCGCGCAGGGCTGGTTTTTTGTGCGCGCCGTGGCCATGGTCTTCGACCGATACCTGCAGGCCGACCGCAATCGGACCCGGTTTTCCAAGATCATTTGATGGACCCTTCGCTCGCACTGACCGCCTTGTTGATGGGCTTGGCCGGGGGCCCGCATTGCGTGGCCATGTGTGGCCCGGTCTGTGCGGCCCTTGGGGCACCTGCGCTCAGGTCAGGCACGGCGTCAAGCTCAGCCGGTGGTTGGCGGGTCGTGCAGGCGCCGGCCGCACCGGGCCGAGCCCAGCGCTCAACTGTCGATTCGTCCTCGCTGGTCGTGTTTCAACTGGGACGCTTGCTTTCTTACACCGTGCTGGGGGCGGTGGCGGCTGCGTCCATGCAGGCCGTGGGCTGGCTCAGCGTGCATTCGGCGGCGCTGCGCCCGATCTGGACTTTCATTCATGTGGCCGCAGCCGTGCTGGGCGCGGTGTTGCTGTGGCAGGCCCGCCAGCCACTGTGGCTTGACGGCGGTGCGCGCAGGGTGTGGGGCTGGGTGCAGACCTGGGCTGGGCCCGGCAGTGGCCGCCTGGGGCGCAGTGGGCCGCTCATCCTCGGCCTGGGCTGGGCCTTTTTGCCCTGCGGTCTGCTCTATTCGGCACTGCTGGTGGCCGCGCTGAGCCCGGGCTGGTGGCAAGGCGCGGGTGTGATGGCCCTGTTCGCTCTGGGCAGCAGTGTCAGCCTGCTGGCCGGTCCCTGGCTATGGTTGCGCTGGGGCCATGGGGGCGCCAAGCGCTGGGCCATGAGGGCGGCCGGGGCGGTGCTGCTGGCCAGCTCGGTCTGGGCCTTGTGGCTGGCCCTGGCGCACGACACCGCGCCCTGGTGCGTCACCCCTGCGTCGTCCTCATTTTGAGGCGGTTTCAGCCCCGGTGCCGTGCCCAGGCCGGGTTCGGCCACTGCCTGGTGTCCGCCATCGCCGCTTGCGGCCGCAGCGGCATTGCGCTCAGCGAGTCCGCCCTGGCCAGGTTGCCAGTACCAGGCCCACAACGGCCAACCCCAGCGCCGAGGCCTGAACGGCATGGAGCCTCTCGTTGAGGACGAGCACCCCCACCATCGTGGCGCTGATGGGCAGCATCACCGTGAAAATGCCAGCCTGCCCGGCCGATACGACTCGCAAGCCGGTCATCCACAGCCAAACGCTCCAGACGCTGGCGGCCAGCGCGTAGAACACCAGCAGGGCCCAGATCCACAAAGGCACGCCAGCCCAGTCGAAATGGGCGGCGCTCCACAGGCCCAGCGGCGTCATCAGGGCCAGCCCCCACAGGTTGATCAAGGCCGTGATGCGCTTGGCCGACAGCCGTGCGGCCAGTCGCTTACCGATCACCGCATAGGAGGCCTCGCACAGCACCGCACCGAGCAGTAGGAGGTGTCCAGGTTGCAAGGCGAAGACCTCGGGGCCTGAATCTGTGAGGACGCCGCCCTGACTGCCCGCAGACAGCGTGGCGATACCGATGACGGCCAGCACCGTGGCCATGAGCATGCGCACGGACAGGCGCTCGCCCAGCCAGAGCCAGCCCAGGGCGGCGACGGCGGCCGGGATGGTGGACATGATCACCCCGGCGGCCGTGGCTGAGCTCAGCCCCATGCCGTAGAGCATGAAGATGGAAAACAGGAAATTGCCCAGGCAAGCGGCCATGAACAGTTGCGCGTGGGTCCGACGGTCCAAGGGGCCTTCATCGGCCGGCTTGCGCATCCAGTGCAGCATGGCCAGCGCGCCGATGGCAAAGCGCAGCCAGGCCAGCAAGAAGACGGGCAGGGCGGCCACCAGGGGCTTGGACAGGGCCACATAGCTGCCCACCAGGGCCATGCTCAGGGCCAGGCAGCCCTGCGCCACAATGGGTTGCATCGTTTGTTCCACGCCGGGTACTCGGGCCGGCCTGCTGCAGATCATGCCTCAAGATTCAGTCGTCGCCCCCTGCTTGAACACCAGCGCTCAATTGCTCTTTGTCTACGGCACCTTGCGCCTCGGTGGCAGCAATGACATTCGGCGCTTCGGCCCCCATTCACGCTGGATCGGACCGGCTCGCGTGCAGGGCCGACTGCACGACCTGGGGCCCTACCCTGGGATGGTGCTCGGGGGGGGCGCTTGGGTGTGGGGCGAGTTGCACTGGATCGAGCCGGCCATCGAGCCGGCGCTCGATGACC
>JAXITB010000412.1:0-2730 GCA_034680305.1 Polaromonas sp.
CCCAACATCAGCGGCAGGGCGGCAAAGATGGCGGTGTCGCAGGCACGCCCGGCAATCAGCACATCAGGCAGCTGGCGCAGGGCCTGCATGAAGGTGTGGCTGCCGCATTGGGCGACGATGTGCTGACAGGACTGCAGTTGCTCGGCATCGGGCAGTGGCCCTGCCCCACCGGCCTGATCGTCCAGCGGGTGGAGGCGCCCTTCACTGAGCGCCTCGAGCAGTTGCGCCACCGGCACATCGCTGCTCACCGTCGCCACCCGAAAAGAAAGCCCTCGGGCCTGGGCCACTTCGCGCAGCAGGCCCAAGGTGGCCTCTAGGTGCGGACGCGCGCCGGCCGTACCGGCGCTGCCAATGATCAGAGGCACATCCAGCGCACGTGCGCCGCACAGCACCAGATCGAGGTCACGCATGACCATGGCCCTGGGCGCGGCCATCTGGCCCGAACCCAGGTAATAAGGGCCCGGGTCGATCGAGCCCATGTCGCAGCCAATGAAGTGAGGCTTGCGTTGCAAGCCACGCTCAAAGGACGCCTGCACGATGCCAAAACCGAGTTGACCCGAGGCCGACAAGACCCGCAAGCGCTCACCGGCTGCCGGAGCCCAGGCCAGCAGCTTGCTCACCGCCGTCACACCGCCACCTCCAGCAAAGGCGCATGCTGCTGCGCGCCATAGACGTCACCGTCGCCGGGATCGCCGGCACACACCTGGCGTGGCATGGACAACTTGATGGCGAGGATCTCAGGCAGATCAAAGCGCCTGACTTGCGCTGGGGCCAGTCCGTAACGCAGGGCCACTTGCGCAGGCGCCAGCGCCGCGCTGGCCAGTGCCCGGTCAAAACTGGCCCGATCACGAAAGAAAAGATCGATCGTCAGGCACAGCGGGCCGGCGTTCTTGCTGCGGATGACGCTGGCCAGGTCTTTCAGGGCAAGGAGCGTCATGGGGTCAGCGGGCGGTGAATCCGCCGTCAGCGCACAGGACCTGGCCCGTGATGAAAGAAGCCCGCCGCGACAGCAGAAAGCTCACCACCTCCGCAATTTCATCGGGCTGCCCGAGTCGGCCCATCGGGATGGACGCCTGCATGGCTGACAGGGCTTGCGGATCGGCCACGGTACTGGCCACCATGGGCGTTTCGACCGGCCCTGGACCAATGGCGTTGATGCGAATGGCCTCAGCGGCCCACTCCAGGGCCAGGGAACGGACCATGCCGTTGAGCCCGGCTTTGGAGGCGGCATAAGCGGCGCCGCGGGCATGACCGACCAGCCCGATCTGGCTGCTGATGACCGCCACGCTGGCATCGCCCCGGCGCTGCCCACGCATGCAAGCAATCGCGGCGCGGGTCAGGATGAAGGTCGAATCCAAGTTCAGGGCCAGGGTTTGGCGCCATTCTTCTAAGCTGGTTTCGTCGGAGTACTTCTTGAAAAAAATACCGGCGCAGCAAGCCAGGGCGTCGAGGCCGCCGAGTTGCTCGGACGCGCGCTCGGGCAAGGACGCGCAGGCCGCCTCATCGAGCAGGTCCTGCACGAAGACCGAGGCCTGCGGCAGCGTGGCGGCCAGACGCTGGGCCTGCTCGCTGGTCTGCACCACGGCCGCAACCTTGGCGCCATGACGCACGAGCACCCGAGCCGTGGCCAAGCCGATGCCCGAACCTGCACCGGTGACCAGGGCGTGCCGGCCGGAGAGTTCGAGGGTGTCGGGGAGCATGGTTCAGAGTCCGAGATAGTTCTTGCGCAACTCGGGGTTGCTGACCAACTCAGCGGCCCGGCCCTGCATGGCGATCACCCCGTTTTCGATGATGTAAGCCCGATGCGCGATCGCCAGAGTTTGCACCGCGTTTTGCTCCATCAGCAAAATGGGCAGGCCTTCGCGGTTGATCCGCTGAATCAGTTCGAACATCTGCTCGACCAGCAACGGCGACAGACCCAGCGAGGGCTCGTCCATGATGAGCAACTCGGGCTCGGACATCAGGCCCCGCCCGATGGCCAGCATTTGCTGCTCCCCTCCGGACAAAGTGCCGGCGAATTGGGCAAACCGCTCTTGCAGCCTGGGGAAAATGCTCACCACCCGCTCGATGTTGCGCGCC
The DNA here is from genome assembly GCA_034680305.1 of Polaromonas sp. Taxonomy (GTDB): domain Bacteria; phylum Pseudomonadota; class Gammaproteobacteria; order Burkholderiales; family Burkholderiaceae_C; genus Polaromonas. Next base: position 2,080 of record JAXITB010000412.1, read on the forward strand.
CGGTTGGCCTTGCCCCGCACCAAAGAGCCCAGCTCAAGGTTTTCACGCACATTGAGGTTCGGGAAAATCCGCCGGCCTTCTGGCACATGGATCAGACCGCGCTTGACCACCTCACTCGAGGACAGTCCTGTGATGTCTTCGCCCTTGAAACGGATCGATCCTCCAAAGGGGCGATACAGCGCAGAGATGTTGTTGTTCAGGGTGGACTTGCCCACCCCGTTGCTGCCCAGCACCGCGACGATCTCGCCGGCAGCCACATCGAGGTCGATGCCCCGCAATATCTCGACACTGCCGTAGCCAGCGCGCAATTGACGAATTTCAAGCATGGGCGTCTCCCGTCACGCCAGCCATCTGGTCGGCTGCCCCCCGCCCCAGATAGGCCTCGACCACGTCGCGGTTGCTGACGATGTCCCGCGGAGCGCCCTCGGCAATGATCTTGCCGTAAGACAGGACGTAGATGTGCTCTGACAGACTCATCACCGCATGCATCACATGTTCGATCAGCAAGATGGTCACGCCGCTGTCGCGTATCTTCCGGATGATGGCGATGATCTCCACGATTTCCTGCGGATTGAGGCCGGCCATCACTTCGTCGAGCAGCAGTAGCTTGGGTTCGGTGGCCAGCGTGCGGGCCAACTCCAAGCGCTTGCG
>JAXITB010000413.1:0-2722 GCA_034680305.1 Polaromonas sp.
CCGGCCCCATCACCATGTGGCTGAACTCGATCACGCGCAGCCCGCTCAGGGGCTGCTGGGGGGTGGCGACGCTCATGCGGAAGGCTGCAGGCGTTCAGACGCCCGCCGGCCTTGGCGGCAGGTCGATTCTGAAGTGGCGCTTGAGGATGTCGGCGATGTTTTCAAAGCAAGAACCGTAGCGCACCACCTCGAGCGTCTCGCAGTTGATCAGGGTCGAAGAGGCTTGCCAGGGGTGGTATTTCATGAGCCCGTAGTCTATGACCACATCGGCAATCGCGGTGATCTCGCTTTCCATGTCTTCCACCCGGAACTTGGTGCCGTGCAGCGACAGGTTGGCCGAAGAGCCAAAAAGCAAGGTCTGCCGCTCCAAGCTCAGGCGGGTGATCTCGCGGTGAAAGGGCCCGGCATTGAGCAGCATCAGCAAGGTGTTGTCGCGGGTGCTGCGGGCATAAATGTCCGCATCGAGCGCGGTGAGCAAGGGGTGATCAGCACGGCAAGGCGCGATCAGTCCCAGGGGCAGGTCGTAGTCTTGCACGATGGCCTGCACGATGGCCCTGCCCCGTTCACTGACCTGGTGCAACTGTCTGTGCAAGTCTTCATTGCCCAGCATGGCATTGAGCTTGGAGGGCGCCCGCCGCTTGGTGGCAAAGATCTTGTGCAAGGCTGGCGCCCTGGCGCCGATGAGCGAATAGCCCACGTCGTTAGGCAAGATGGCAATGCCGCCTTGCGCCATCACCGTCATGGCGCGCTGCGCGTCGGCACGGGGATCAATCACGGACATGACGATTTCTTTCAAGAAGACGATTTCAGGCCCGCTGGCGGCGGGTCTTGGGCTTGGGTTGATCGGCAGGGAGCTCAGCCGCAGCCTCCTTGGTGGCAAAGATCACCTGCTTGCCCATCAGGATGTGGGCCCGCATGGTGGCCTGAGCCAGCGCTGGATCGCGGGCCTGGATGGCCTGCACCAGGTCCTGATGGTGCGCCGCGCTGCGACCGAGCGCCGCCTGGTCGTAGCGGGCGAAGGTTTGCGAGACCATGGGCACCTGAACCACCGCAGTGAGCAAGCTGGCCAAGTGCCGGTTCTTGCTGGCCTCCAAAATGGCCCGGTGCAGGCGGTTATTGGATTCAGCAATTTCGCCCATCAGGCGTCGGTCGCGCTTGGCCACCAAGGCGCTAAAGCGATCGGCCTCGGCCTGAAGGGCATGCAAATCTTCAGCGCTGGCGTGCGTGGCGGCCAGTTCACAGCCGTAGGCCTCCAGCATGACCCGCAAGTCAAAGACCTGAAGCAGGTTTTCGCTGCTCCACTCCATGACGCGCGCACCCCGGTTGGGGTGCAATTCGACAAAGCCTTCGGCCGCCAGCACATTGAGCGCCTGCCGCACCGAGGTGCGGGAGACGGCCGCGCGCTCAGCCACGGCCACCTCACGGATCCATGAGCCGCCCGGGTACTGCCCGCTGCGGATGGCCTCACGAATCGCCTGGCAGGCCTTGTCGACGCTGCTGGTCAGGCCGTTCACCGGCGACCTTCAGCGCCAGTACTCGGGCCGCGAAAAGCCCTTGGCCTTGGGGTCGGTCTCGACAAATCGGCGGTATTCGGCCGACTTGTAGCCGGTCACCAGCTTGGCGATCAGATCGGTCTTGGCCACGTCGTCGCGGGCCACCAAGATGATGCGGTACTGTGGTGCCGGATCCTCAAGAACCAGGGCCGACGACAGCGCCATGCCGGCAGCAATCACATGGTTGCCCAAGATGGCCGAGGCGTCCATTTCAGACAGCGTGCGCGGCATCTGGGGGGCGTCGATCAGCACCAACTGGAGGTTACGCGGGTTGCCCGTCACGTTCTTTTCGGTGGCACGGCCCGGCGTTGCGGCTGGGTCCAGGGTGATCAGGCCCTGACTTTGCAAGAAGGCCAGCGCACGACCCAGGGAGGTGGGGTCATTGGGCACGGAAATTCGCGCGCCGTTGGGCAGCGACTTCAGGTCCTTGTGCTTGGTCGAATAAATGCCCAGGGGCGCGCTGGGCACTTGCAGCACTTCCACCAGCCTGGCTTTTTGCTGGGTGTTGAAGGTGTCCATGAAGGCGCGGTTCTGGAACACGTTGGCGTCGAGCGCACCGTCCATCAGGGCCGAATTGAGCTGAATGATGTTCGAGAACTCAGTGGCCTGCACCTTGATGCCCTGGCTCTCCAGATAGGGCTGCACGCCGCGCTTGAATTGGTCGGCATAGGGCCCGGGGAAAAAGCCGATGCGCAGCACCTGCTGCTGCGCCCAGGAGGCCGAGGCGGTAACGGACATGGCCACCATCGCGGCCAGAAGATGACGTTTTTTCATGACAAGCTCCTCAGGTTAAAAAAAGAAAATCAACGCTTATCGGTGCGTCGCACCAGCCAGTCACCCAGCAACTGCGTGCACTGAACCAACACAAACATGATGACCACACACCAGATCATCACCGAGGTCTCAAAACGGTAATAGCCATAGCGAATGGCCAGGTCCCCCAGGCCACCCGCGCCCACCGCACCAGCCACCGCCGAATAGGCAATGAAGCCAGTCGCGGTGACGGTCAGGCTACCCAGCAAGGCCGGCAGGGCCTCGGGAATGAGCACCTTGAGCACAGTTTGAAGCGGCGTGGCGCCGCAGGCGCGGGCCATCTCGACCATGCCGCGCGGCACATCACGCAGGTTCTGCTCGACCAAGCGCGCAAAGTAGGGAATCACCGCAAACGA
>JAXITB010000414.1:0-2708 GCA_034680305.1 Polaromonas sp.
CAACATCACCGTCAACGTGGTCTGCCCCGGCCCGACCGACACCGCCTTGCTGGCCGGTTTTGCCGAAGGCGCGGCCAACCCCGACAAGCTGATGGACGCCTTCAAAAAAGCCATCCCGCTGGGCCGTCTGGGCCAGCCGGACGATCTGGCAGGCGCCATCGTGTTCCTCAGCAGCGGCGACGCTGCCTTCATCACCGGTCAGGTCATCAGCGTCTCGGGCGGCCTGACCATGCACGGCTGAGCCATCACCCCATTCATCTGGAGAAACACATGCAATTCGAAGACATCCTGTACGAAAACCGCAACGGCGTGGCCTGGATCACCATCAACCGCCCCGACAAGATGAACGCCTTTCGCGGCACCACCTGCGACGAAATCATCAAGGCCCTGAACAAGGCGGGCTATGACCGCGACATCGGCTGCATCGTACTGGCCGGCGCTGGCGACCGTGCTTTTTGCACGGGCGGCGACCAGTCGGCCCACGACGGCAACTACGACGGGCGCGGCACGATCGGTCTGCCGATGGAAGAGCTGCACACCGCCATCCGCGACGTGCCCAAGCCGGTGATCGCCCGCGTACAAGGCTTTGCGATTGGCGGCGGCAATGTGTTGTGCACCATCTGCGACCTGACCATCTGCTCCGACAAAGCCATCTTCGGACAAGTGGGCCCCAAGATGGGCTCGGTCGACCCCGGCTACGGCACCGCTTTTTTGGCGCGGGTGGTCGGCGAGAAAAAAGCGCGCGAGATCTGGTACCTCAACAAGCGTTACTCGGGTCAAGAAGCCGTGGCCATGGGCCTGGCCAACATCTGCGTGCCCCACGAGCAGCTCGACGCCACGGTGCAGGAATGGGCCGAGACCATCTGCGAGCGCAGCCCCACCGCCATTGCGATTGCCAAGCGCAGCTTCAACATGGACACCGCCCACCAGTCGGGCATTGCGGGCATGGGGATGTACGCGCTCAAGCTGTACTACGACACCGAAGAGTCGCGTGAAGGTGTGAAGGCCTTGCAGGAAAAGCGCAAGCCCGACTTCCGCAAGTACGCCAAGTGAACGCCAAGTCAGAGGACGTCAGATGAATCCCAATCCCTACATCAACGAAGACCTGCAGGCGCTGGCCGAAACCGTGCGCCGCTTTGCCGATGAAAAGATCAAGCCCGGTTTTCTGGAGCGTGACAAAACGCGCGCGTTTGACCTTGCCTTGCTGCGCGAGATGGGTGATCTGGGCTTCATTTGCCCCGAAGTGCCCGAGGAGTTCGGCGGCTTGGGCATGGGCTGTGTGGCCGCAGGGGTGATCCACGAAGAAATCGCCCGTGCTGACCTGAGCTTTTCTTACCTGAACTTGCTGGCATCGCTCAACAGCCAGATCCTCTACAAATACGGCAAGCCGGAGGTGGTGCGCCCTTGGCTGGACAAAATCCGCGAGGGCCGGGCCATTTGCGCCATCGCTTTGACCGAGCCGCGAGGTGGATCGGACGCAGCCAACCTGCGCCTGCGGGTCGAACGCGAGGGTGACTTTTATGTCATCAACGGCGAAAAAACCTCCATCTCGGCCGCCGACCAGGCCGACATCACCGTGGTCTTTGGCCGCACCGGCACACCCGAGTCCGGGGCGCATGGCGTCACCGCCTTGCTGGTGCCGATGGACACCCCGGGCCTGAGCACCAGCCGCTTTGACTGCCACGGCCAGCGCTCCATCGGTCGCGGCTCGATCTTCTTCGAAAACGTGCGCGTACCGGTGAGCCACCGCTTGGGCGACGAGAACAAAGGCTTTGTGCAGGTCATGCACGGCTTTGACTATTCGCGCTCACTGATCGGACTGCAATGCCTGGCTGTGGCGCGTGTGGCGCTCGAGGAAACCTGGGAATACATCACGCAGCGACAGGCCTTTGGTCAGCCCCTGTCGGCCTTCCAGGGCGTGACGCACCCATTGGCCCAGTACGACACCGAGGTCGAAGGGGCGCGCCTGGTCTGTCTGCAAGGCCTGTGGCTCAAGGACCAGGGCCTGCCCCACTCCGCCGAAGCCGGCATGGCCAAGTGGTGGGGCCCCAAGCTGGCCTATGACGTGATCCACCAATGCCTGCTGTGCTTTGGGCATGGGGGTTACGACCGGGGCCTCATGGAGCAGCGCATGCGCGATGTGCTGGGTTTCCAGATCGGAGACGGCACCGCGCAGATCATGAAAACCATCATCGCGCGCACCCGTGCGGGCCGCAAGAACGTCCCCGCCTGAGTTTTCACTTATCAAAAAACATTCAATCCCCAAGGAGACAACCATGGAATTCGATGCCGTCTTACTGCCCGCCCGACGTGCCGCCATGATCGAGCAAGGCCTGTGGCATGACCGCACCATCAACCAAGACCTGGACGCTTGCGTAGCCGCTTGTCCCGACCAACTGGCCCTCACCGCCTACCGTGTCGAAGCGGGTGATGTGCGCCGCTTCACCTACCGTGAACTGGCGCAGATGGCCGACCGGGTGGCCGTGGGCCTGAGCCGCCTGGGCGTGCAAAAGAATGACATCGTGGCCTGCCAGTTGCCCAACTGGTGGCAGTTCACCGTGACGTACCTGGCGTGCTCGCGCATCGGTGCGGTCATCAACCCGCTGATGCACATCTTCCGCGAGCGTGAATTGAATTTCATGCTCAAGCATGGCGAGGCCAAGGTCATCATCGCACCTAAGACGTTTCGGGGTTTTGACTTCGAGCAG
>JAXITB010000415.1:0-2697 GCA_034680305.1 Polaromonas sp.
CTGCCGCCCAGGCTCCTGGGTGCCTCTGGGGCAGTCACCTCACCGCCTGATGCCGTCATACTTGCGCCATGACTGCACCATCGCCCAAGCCTTACCTGCCCGAGCAACCCGAGGCGCAAGCCGACGATGCGGTGCGTGCGATTTATGCGCAAATCCGTCATGGCTCGGCGGTGCCCATGGTGGCGCTCATCTTTCGTCATCTGGCCACCCTGCCCGGTGCGATGGCGTGGGCCTGGTCGGTCATGGGCCCGCCCTTGGCGCAAGGCCTGCTGCAGGAGCGCGCCTGGGCCATGGCCGAAGCATTGGCCATCGAGCCGGTGGTGACGGTGCCAGCAGCCGCTTTGGCGCACCTCGGGATCGACGCGCAGGCGCGCGAAGAACTGGACCGGCTGGGGCAGGCGTATGGCCGGGCCAACCCGGTCAACCTGCTGGCCCTGCGATTGATCGCCCTGCATTTGCAGGGCAGCTTGACTTACGGCCAAGAGCCGTCATCCTTTAGGCCGACCCACGGTGCCTGGCAGCCCCCCGAGCCCCTGGGACCACTGTTGCCCATGATGGAATTGCACCGCGCCCCGCCCGACCTGCTGGCCCTGATGCAGGGCCTGAGCCAGCGCGGCAAGAGCGTGCCGGAGTCGGCCTTCGTGCCCAGCTACTACCGCCAGCTGGCCAGCCGTCCGCCCCTGCTGGCCCTGGCCAGCCTGATCGTGCCACCGGCCTTCGATCGCATCGACGCGGCGGCCGAGCAATTGCGCCAGCAAGCCACCGAACACGCCGCCGCCTTAACCGCCAGCCAAAGTGCCCCGCCGCCTTGCCCGCCCGAGTTGCGCCAGCCCATGCTCGCTGCGGTGGAGGTCTTTACCGAGCGCATCCCCGAGATGATTGCGGTGATCCGGCTGATGCAAAAGGCGGTGCCGGCTCAGGGCCATTGATGCCCCGCTGGCGGGGCGCGGTGGCTTGGTCAGCGGCGCCAGTCGATCGGTCAGGGCGATCTATCGACTCGGATACCGACAAGACTGCGGTTCATGCCTTCGGCACGCCTTACTCCACCGTCACGCTCTTGGCCAAATTCCTCGGTTTGTCGACATCGGTTCCCCGCGCGCAGGCGGTGTGATAGGCCAGCAACTGCAGCGGCACCACGTGCAGCAGCGGGCTCAAAAAGCCGTAGTGTTCGGGCATGCGAATGACGTGCAGGCCTTCGCTGCTTTCGATGCGGGTGTCGGCATCGGCCAGCACATAGAGTACGCCGCCTCGGGCGCGCACTTCCTGCATATTGCTTTTGAGTTTTTCCAGCAGGCTGTCGTTGGGGGCGACGGTGACCACCGGCATGGCGCTGGTCACCAGGGCCAGCGGGCCGTGTTTGAGCTCGCCAGCCGGGTAGGCTTCAGCGTGTATGTAGCTGATCTCCTTGAGCTTGAGCGCCCCTTCGAGCGCGATGGGGTAATGCAGCCCCCGCCCCAGGAAGAGCGCGTTTTCCATCTTGGCGAAGTCTTCAGCCCAGCTGATGATTTGCGGCTCCAGGGCCAGCACCGCTTGCAGGGCCGCCGGCAGGTGGCGCATGGCCTTGAGCTGGGCCGACTCTTGCGCCGCGTTGAGCTGCCCGCGCGTCTGCGCCAGGGCCAGCGTGAGCAGGAACAGGCCGGCCAGCTGGGTGGTGAAGGCCTTGGTTGAGGCCACGCCAATTTCTACACCCGCCCGGGTGATGTAGGCCAGCTGGCATTCGCGCACCATGGCCGAGGTGGCGACGTTGCAGATGGTCAGGGTCTGGGTCATGCCCAGGCTTTGCGCATGGCGCAGCGCGGCCAGGGTGTCGGCCGTCTCGCCGCTTTGGCTGATGGTCACCACCAGGGTGCGCGGGTTGGGCACGCTGCGGCGGTAACGGTATTCGCTGGCCACCTCGACCTGGGTGGGAATCTGCGCGATGTCCTCGAGCCAATACTTGGCGGCGCAGCCGCTGTAGTAGCTGGTGCCGCAAGCCAAGATAAGCACCGAGTCGATGGCCTTGAAGGTGCGGTAGGCGCCGTCGCCAAAGAGTTCGGGGGTGATGGCCTCCACGCCCTCGAGCGTGTCGGCAATGGCCCGGGGCTGCTCAAAAATTTCCTTTTGCATGTAATGCCGATACGGCCCGAGCTCGGCCGCGCCGCTGTGCGCCTGCACCGTGCGCACCGGTCGCTGCACCGGCCGGCCTTGCGGGTCGAGCACCCAGTGCTTGCCCAGCTGGATGTCTACCAGGTCGCCCTCTTCGAGGTAAACGATCTGGTCGGTCACGCCGGCCAGGGCCATGGCATCGCTGGCCAGAAAATGCTCGCCGTCTTGGCCTACACCCAGCACCAGGGGCGAACCGGCGCGTGCGCCCACCACCCGCTGCGGCTCGTCCTTGCAAAAAGCGGCAATCGCGTAGGCACCGTGCAGTTGGGCGATGGCCGCCTTCAGCGCCTCGAACAGGTCGCCGTCGTAGAGGCTGTCGACCAGGTGGACGATGACTTCGGTGTCGGTCTGACTCTGAAAGACATAGCCCTGCGCCTTGAGCTGATCGCGCAGCTCTTCATGGTTTTCAATGATGCCGTTGTGTACCAACGCCACACGCCCGGGCTGGTCTTGGGCTGGGCCGCGGCCATGGCTGAAATGCGGGTGCGCGTTGTGCACCGCCGGCGCACCGTGCGTGGCCCAGCGGGTATGGGCAATGCCGGTGCCCCCGCC
>JAXITB010000416.1:0-2691 GCA_034680305.1 Polaromonas sp.
CACTTGCCCCGCACCCCTCAACCTATGATCTTCGACTTTCGACCTTTGACCCCTACCCCATGATATCCATTGTTTCCCTCGACATTGAAACCACCGGCCTCGACGCCAACAAAGACGCCAAGCTCAACAGTGCCGAAAGCCGCGATGGCATCACCTACACCCTGGATCTGAGCAGTCAGCCCGACCGCGCCCTGCAAGTGAGCGACCTGGTGATCACCGGGGGAACACTCAAGGACGGCAGCTTCGCGCCAAGCGCGAGCAACCCGCTGCGCTATACCTTTGTGGTCAACCCCGACCCAGACAAACAGGACGGCCAGCTCAAAGTCAGCCTGAAGGCTGGCGTCGTCAAAAGCACATCCGGTCAAGCCAACTCGGCGGCCGAAGCCAGCCTCATCGGCTACGACACCCAGGCCATGAGCAGCACCTGGAGCAGCAACTTCAAGGAGCTCGGGTCGACCATTGGCGGCAAGGACGATAACACCCTCAACAGCGCCGAGGCCCAGCAGGGACTGCGCTACACCGTGAGTTTCAGTGAGCTACCAAAGCCAACGCTGGACGCCAGCTATTTTTCCGTCGGCGCAGGCAGCCTCCGCGCCGGCAGCTTGATCACCAGCAGCGACGGCAAGAGCGTGAGCTTCGTGGTGGACCCTCTGCCCGGGCAAGCGGGCAAAGTCAGCGTTGGCTGGACCAGCAAGGGCAGCAGCCTCACCGATCAAGCGGGCAACCCCATCTTGAACGCATCTCTGGCGCCAGCGGCGGACGTCAGTTACGACCTGAGGCTGCCCAGCTTGAACGTTCAGGGCACGGCCGATGGCCGCTTGACCACCACCGGCAGTGGCGACCTGACCGTGGCCCTCGACTACACAGGCGCCAGCCTCGACCCGGCCCAATCGCGCATGACCTTGCTGGACGGCACGCTGGGGCGGCCCGGACAGACCACGCCCCTGGTCATCAGCAAAAGCGTTCTGGACAAGCTGGCCGATGGTTTCTACACCCTGAGCTTTGAGTTGCAGGACATCTATGGCAATCGTGCCACGACCCACCAGGTGCTGGAAGTCGACCGCAATCAGAACCTGACCGATGCCTGGTCAGACACCAAGGCCACGCAAACCGGCACCGATGCCAACGACCGCTTCATCGACCGCAAAGGGTCAAACACCTACGATGGGGCAGGGGCGGGCTCAGACCGCTTTTCGTGGATCAGGGCCTACGCGGGCGATCAGGCCGGCAGCAACACAGACACCGTGAAAAATTTCAACATCGGCAGCCAGACCGGCGTTCACGACACCATTGATCTGCTCGACCTGCTCGGTGGCGGACCCAATGCCGACGGGAGCAATCTGGGGCGGTACCTGAGGGTCATGCAGGTCGATACCAACAACAACGGCAGCGTCGACGAAACCCGTCTGTACCTCAACTGGCTCGGTCAGCTCGAGGACAAATCATCCGACCTGGGCGCCCTGAACCAGACCGCCACCCAAGTCATCGTCCTGGAGGGCATCAATCGATCGCTGACAGACCTGGTGGCCAATGACAACCTGATCTGGCAGGCCCCAGTGATCTGAAGCGCCGAGCTCAAGAACCGCTGGGCCCGTCGACCACCTCGGCCGCCGTGCGAAAGGCATCGACGGCCGTTGGAATGCCGCAGTAAACAGCGGCATGCAGCAACAACTCCTGCAACTCCTGCGGCGTCACGCCATTGTTGAGGGCGCCGCGCACATGGCCCTTAAGTTCATGCTGTTTGCCCAGCGCCGTCAAGATGGCCACCGTGATCATGCTGCGGGTCTTGTGGTCCAGACCCGGGCGTTGCCAGACATCGCCCCAAGCCTTGCTGGTGATGTGATCCTGAATGGCCTGGGAAAAATCAGTCGCCGCGCCAAGCGCACGGGCCACGTAGGCCTCACCCATCACCTGCTTGCGCAATTGCAAGCCCCGGTCATAGGCCTGGCTTTTGCCCGAAGCGGGCACATCGTTTGTGTCTGACATGAAAACCCCCTGAAATAAAGACAACCGGGAGCATAACGGCCCGCCTCAAGCCGCGGCGATCTCCCGGCAGGCCAGCCGATCGTATGATCAGCAGCCTGTCCTTGTTGCCGCCACACCCGTCATGAACCGCTATCCCCACCCTGCCCTCACCGACCTCCCCGAAGACATCCGCGCCCGCATCTTGGAAGTGCAGGACAAAGCCGGCTTCATCCCCAACGTGTTTCTGGCCCTGGCCCGGCGCCCGGCCGAATGGCGAGCGTTTTTTGCCTATCACGACGCTCTGATGCTCAAGGAGGACGGCCAGCTCACCAAGGGCGAGCGCGAGATGATCGTTACCGCCACCAGCTCAGCCAACCACTGCCTGTATTGCGTGGTGGCCCATGGCGCCATCTTGCGCATCTACGAGAAAAAACCGCTGGTGGCCGATCAGGTGGCGGTCAATTACCGCAAGGCCGACATCACGCCCAGGCAGCGCGCCATCCTTGACTTTGCGATGAAGGTCTGCCTGCATTCAGACCAGATCGACGACAGCGACTTTGCGGCGCTGCACGCCCACGGCTTGGACGATGAAGCCGCCTGGGACATTGCGGCCATCACCGCCTTCTTTGGCCTGAGCAACCGCATGGCCAGTTTCAGCGGCATGCAGCCCAAACCGGAGTTCTACATGATGGGACGTGTGACGAAGGCAAAAATCTGATAGCTGTC
>JAXITB010000417.1:0-2683 GCA_034680305.1 Polaromonas sp.
CCCGTGGTCTGGCTGTCACCATGGGCTGCTTTGTGGTTAACGCCACTGGTGTGCTGACGCAAGACGCGATCGACGCCTACCAGGCGGCGGCGCCCGAACAGGCCTTCATGGCGCCGCTCAAGGGGCAGGGCTATGCCAGCGTCATTGGCCCGGGCGGGCGGGTGCTCACCGCACCCCTGGAGGGCGAAGGCATTGTCTATGCTGACGTCGACCTCAACGAGATCGTGCTGCGTAAGGTAGGGATGGATTTCGCCGGGCATTACAACCGCCCCGACGTGTTTGACTTCCAGGTGCGAACCCAGGCCCCTGGCTTTTAGGACCAGGGGCCTGGGGGGCGCTTGGGGGCCTCGCTGCCCCCAGAGACTACCCTGGCCTCAGCTTTGCAGCCTGCTGTTCGGGAAAGCGAATTCCTTGGGATGAATCACCACCCACTTGCTGTTCTGGATTTGCTTGACCCGATTGGAGTCGTCGCCATAGTTGTTCGGCCCGTCAAAGCGCAGGCGGCCCACGATGGTGTCGACCCGGTTCTTGCGCAGCCAGTCGGCAATGCGTTTGTCGTCCAGGCTGTTGGTGCCCTTGACGCCGGCTTCCAGCACCTGCCAGCCGGCATAGGCATTGGCGGCCTGCAGTTCGAAGGCGGTGTCGGGCAGGTTGGCTTTGGCAGCGCGATCGTTGAAGGTCTTGAAGACGTCCGCATAAGCCGGGTTGCTGGTAAAAGGTGCGTGCTGCTCGAAGGTGGTGAATGACAGCGCATTGGCCCCCAGCGGCGATTGCGACATGGGGCCGGGCGTGGGGTAGAGGTGAAAGTGCAGCTTGGGCCGGTAGTCGATCTTGGCCATGGCCTCGAGCAGTTGGATGCTTTCGGCGCCGATTGAACCAACCCAGAGGAAGTCGGGGTTGGCATCCTTGATGCGCGCGGCGATCGAGCCGAAATCGCGGTTGCCGAATTCCCACTCCAGCCATAGCAATTCACGCATACCCCGCTTGCGAAACACGTCGCGTGCGCCGACCGACATGAAGCTCACCGAGGGAAATTTGCTGGTCACCAAGGCAACGGTCTGAGGCCGCACGCCGTTGGCCTGGAAGGCGTCGAGCAGCGTCGTCGGAGACGTGGTGCCTGGCTCATGCCCCATGGCATAGGCCGGAAAGTGCATGTCGTACTTGGCCAGTGACGGAATGCCAAAAGAATTGGTGATGATGAACTTGCCATAGCGCTGAGCCACGCCCATGGCCGCCAGGGAGTTGGCGGTGGCGTAGGGACCCATGAGCAGATCGACCTTGTCAACGGTGACCAGTTGCTCGTATTGGGTACGGGCCAGGTCGGGCTTGGATTGGTCGTCTTTCATCACCCATTCGATCTGCCGGCCCAGCAGGCCGCCGCGCCGGTTGAGACCCTCGATGAAGATCTCGGTGGAGATTTTGTGAATGATGGCCGTCGCGGCCAGCGGGCCGGTCATGGACATGGTGCTGCCCACCCGGATGGGCTGGCCTTGAGCGCGCACCAGCGGGGGCAGTGCAGCCAGAGCCACGGTTGAGCCCAGGGCTTTGAGGAAGGGGCGTTTTTGCATGTCTGTCTCCTTGATTGATCGGTGCCGCGCCAAAGTCAGCGACGGGGCCGATTATTCGGGCGCTTGTGCCGGCGCTGATCAGGGCTATCCCGTAGTCTGTTAACTTGAAAATCCCCCACGACACGACCGCATTTGCACCCTAGGCGATGAGCTCGAAAGCCGTTACATTGGGCAGGTGCCGCATTTGGAGCCGCTGCCCCGCTTGCACGTTTTTCATCGATCCCAAGAGTCCACAAGGAGAGACCGACATGAACGCACCCACCGAAAGTGGCCTGCAGAGCCGCTACGACGCCACCGACCTGATCACCCAGGAGGTGCTCAAGCGCTACGAGAGCACGCCCGATCCGCGCCTGCGTGAGATCATGCTCTCGCTCATCCGCCACATCCACTCCTTTGCCAAGGAGGTCAAGCTCACCTCCAATGAGTGGCTATACGCCATGAACCTGTTTGAGGAAACCGGCAAGTGGTGCGGTCCTGGCCGCAATGAGTTCATCATCTTTTCTGACGCCATGGGCCTGTCCATGCTGACGGTGACTCAGGACTACCCACGCCCGCCCCACACCACCGAGCCGACGCTGGTGGGGCCCTTCCTGCTGGAGAATGCGCCCGAATTCCCGCTGGGCGCTGACATCAGCGCCGGTGCCCAGGGCACGCCCATGTACGCTCAGGGAACGGTGCGCGATGTCGATGGCAAGCCAGTGCCTCATGCCAAGATCGACGTGTGGCATTCGGACGATCGCGGTCTGTATGACGTCCAGCAGGATCTGGAGACCAATGGCCCCTGGGCGCGCGCCTTGCTCACCGCCGATGCCAACGGCCACTACCATTTTTGGTCGGTCATGCCGGTCGACTACCCGGTTCCGCAGGATGGCACGGCCATCATCATGCTGAGCAACACCACCGGCCGCACTTGGCGTCCGGCGCATTTGCACTTCCGAATTCAGGGCGAGGGCCAGAAGCCCTTGATCACCCATATTTTCGACCGCAACAGCAAGAACCTCGATGCCGATGCGGTCTTCGGTGTGCGGCCCTCGCTGATTGCCGACTTCGTGCACCAGCCGTCGGGCACCGCACCAGACGGTAAGGTCATGGACCGGGATTTCTACACCTTGGAC
>JAXITB010000418.1:0-2625 GCA_034680305.1 Polaromonas sp.
CCCCATCGCCGCGTGGGCGCGGCTCACACAAGGGCTTCCCCCATCGCCGCGTGGGCGCGGCTCACACAAGGGCTTCCCCCATCGCCGCGTGGGCGCGGCTCACACAGGGGTGTGCCGTGCTGGTCAATCAGATCGCCCTCGGGATCGATTTCCAGTTGGGCACCCATCATTGGTGCAAAATCAGACGCTCCGGCCCCCCATGCTCAGCTTGTCCCGCTTTCGCCCGCGCCTGCTCGATGCCTTGCAGAGTTATGACAGCGAGCGCCTTTGGCGAGACATCGGCGCGGGCCTGACCGTAGGCATCGTGGCCCTACCGCTGGCCATGGCCTTTGCCATGGCTTCGGGCTTCAAGCCGGAGGCCGGCATCTGGACTGCCATCATTGGTGGCGCGCTGGTCGCGGCCCTTGGTGGGTCAGCGGTGCAGATCGCCGGACCCGCCGGGGCCTTCATCGTGGTGGTCTATGGCATCATCGAGCGCCATGGCATGGCCAATCTGCTCATCTGCACCATGCTCGCTGGCGTACTGCTGTGCCTGATGGGCCTGTTCCGGCTGGGCGCACTGGTGCGCTTTGTGCCGGTGAGCATCGTCATCGGTTTCACCAATGGCATCGCGGTCTTGATCGCGCTATCGCAGCTCAAAGACTTTCTGGGCCTGTCGATCGCGCGCATGCCGGCCGAGTTCTTTTCCCAGTGGGGCATGCTGCTCACGCATCTGCATACCCTCAATCCCAGTGCGCTGGCACTGGCCCTGAGCTGCCTGATCGGCTTGTTCCTTTGGCCGCGCCTGATTGGCGGTCAAGGCCGCACGGGTCTGGCTCAGGACATGCTGCGCGGGCGTCCTTCGATGGAAGCGCTTCAGCTGTATCGGGCCACCCGCATGGCGGCCAAGGTCCCCGGCCCGATCGTGGCGCTGATCAGTCTGAGCCTCGTCAGCCACCTGCTCGCGCTCCCGGTCGAGACCATCGGCTCGCGCTTTGGCGGTATCCCGCAGACGGTGCCCACCCTGGGCCTGCCCCATGTGTCTTGGGATTCGGTGCAGCACCTGCTGGTGCCCACCCTGACCCTGGCACTGCTGGGCGCCATTGAGTCACTGTTGTGCGCCCGGGTGGCCGACCAGATCGCCGGCCTGCCCCGCCATGACGCCAATCAAGAACTGATGGCCCAAGGCCTGGCCAATGTGGTCACCCCCTTCATCGCCGGCATGCCCGTGACCGGCACCATCGCCCGCACCGTCACCAATGTTCGGGCCGGGGCCACCTCGCCGGTGTCGGCGCTGGTGCACTGCCTGACCTTGCTGCTCATCGTGCTGTTGGCCGCACCGCTGGCCACGCATATACCGCTGGCGGTACTGGCGGGGGTGCTGATGTCGGTGGCCCTCAACATGGGCGACTGGCCCGCCTTTGCCCGATTGCGCAGCCAGAGCAGGCACCATGCTTTGCTGATGATTGGCACCTTCATCCTGACCGTTGTCTTTGACCTGACCGTGGCCCTGGAGGTGGGTCTGGTGCTGGCCTGCATCCTGTTCGTGCAACGCATGAGCAGCCTGTTTCGCGTCGAATGTCTGGCTCAAGACGGCTCATCGGTCCGATTTGCCTTGCACGGCAGTCTGTTTTTCGGGGCGGTGGCCAAGCTGGACCCGATGCTCACCGAAATCGAGTCACGACCCGGGCCGACCGACTTGATGCTCGAGCTGTCTGGCCTGCAGTCACTCGACCCCTCCGGCCTGGAGGCGCTCGATCAGATCCGGCGGGCGGTCGAGCAACGCGGCGGACAACTGCAATGCAGCGGCTTGCAAGGCGAGCCGCTGGCTGTCATGCGACAAAGCGGCTGGCTTCAGGGCGGTGGCGGCGCCTCGGGGCACGGCTGAACCGAGCCCCGAGGTGAGCTCGGGCTGGCCGGGCCAGCGGGCAGGCCTGGCCGGCCCTGTGGGCTGACGAGGCCTAAAATGACCCTTTTACCGCGACAACCTCTGCCATGCCCATCTTCCGCCGCCCCGACTACACCTCTGGCATCTCCCAATTCATCGATGAACTCAAGGCCAGCAAGCCCGGCCTGGAGACCAGGCAGCGCCAGGGCCGCGCCATCTGGTGGGAGCAGCCGGTCGACCGCGCCGATCAGCAGGAGTTCAAGCAGGCGCGGGTCGCCCAAAAGGCCTACGTCTACCAGACCAGCGGCCATCCCAACAGTCAGTGACATCGGCCGCGCTTTGACCGTCGACCC
The DNA here is from genome assembly GCA_034680305.1 of Polaromonas sp. Taxonomy (GTDB): domain Bacteria; phylum Pseudomonadota; class Gammaproteobacteria; order Burkholderiales; family Burkholderiaceae_C; genus Polaromonas. The sequence continues at coordinate 2,221 of JAXITB010000418.1, forward strand.
GTCCCCGGGGCCCGAAAGCCCACTCGGCGCCAATGCGGTGCCCGCCCAGGCCGAACTGCCCATGCTGGCTCGATCGGCCAGCCCGGCCGACGACGCCCCCGTCATCCCCGACATGCCCGAGGTGGTCGATCAGGTGGCTCTGGCGCGGCTGTATGGCGAGCCCCTGTTCGCGCTGCCACAAGACCTCTACATCCCGCCCGATGCGCTCAAGGTCTTCCTGGAGGCCTTCGAGGGGCCCCTGGATTTGCTGCTCTATCTGATCCGCAAGCAGAACTTCAACATCCTGGACATCCCCATGGCGGCAGTCACCCGCCAATACCTGAGCTACGTCGATGAGATCCGCGCCACCAACTTGGAATTGGCGGCCGAATACCTGCTGATGGCGGCCATGCTGATCGAGATCAA
>JAXITB010000419.1:0-2612 GCA_034680305.1 Polaromonas sp.
CCTGGGCGTCAGCATGAAGTCCACTGCCTATCCGGTGATCTTCATCTGCGCGGCCATCTACGCAGCCCACGCGATGGCTGGCCTGTACGGCATCGCCATCGCCGCCACCTCGATGTTGAGCATGGCCGGCATCGTGGTGGCGCTGGACGCCTACGGCCCGATCACCGACAACGCCGGCGGCATCGCCGAGATGTCGGAGCTGCCGGCCAGCGTGCGCGACATCACCGACCCGCTCGACGCCGTGGGCAACACCACCAAGGCCGTGACCAAGGGTTACGCCATCGGCTCGGCAGGCCTGGCCGCCCTCGTCCTGTTTGCCGACTACACCCACAAACTCGAAGGCTATGGCAAGGCCATCAGCTTTGACCTCAGTGACCCGATGGTGATCGTCGGCTTGTTCATCGGCGGCCTGATTCCCTACCTGTTCGGCGCCATGGCCATGGAAGCCGTTGGTCGTGCCGCCGGCTCGGTGGTGGTCGAGGTGCGCCGCCAGTTCAAAGAAATCAAGGGCATCATGGATGGCACTGGCAAGCCCGAATATGGTCGCGCCGTCGACATGCTGACCAGCGCGGCCATCAAGGAGATGATGATCCCCTCACTGCTGCCCGTGGTGGTGCCGATTTTGGTCGGTCTGGTGCTCGGCCCCAAAGCCCTGGGTGGCCTGCTGATGGGCACCATCGTCACCGGGCTGTTTGTCGCGATCTCGATGTGTACCGGCGGCGGCGCTTGGGACAACGCCAAGAAGTACATCGAAGACGGTCACCACGGCGGCAAAGGCTCGGAGGCCCACAAAGCGGCCGTGACCGGCGATACCGTGGGTGACCCCTACAAGGACACCGCCGGCCCTGCCGTCAACCCCCTGATCAAAATCATCAACATCGTGGCCCTGTTGATCGTGCCACTGATGATGAAGTTCCACGGTGACAGCCAAGCTGCGCCCCCCCCTGCTGCCCCTGCGGCTGTCGTGGCGCCGGCGCCTGCTGCCGCCCCGGCGCCGGCCGCTGATGCGGCTTCAGCACCGGCTGCGCCTGCCGCACCGGCCTCGGCAGCCAAGTAAGCTGGGCTCAAGCCGCCCCGAAAGCCCGCCAGCGTGCGGGCTTTTTTGTCACCGTCCGCTGCTGAATTTGGGCTTGGCCCCCCAGGAAACCCCAGTGTCTAGCGCTGCCTTCAGTTTGTATGATCCTTCGCCTGACATCTCAGGGGCGTCGGCCCGATAACGGCTCTCCAGCCCGAACAAGCCGCCGGCCCAAGTCCATCAGAAAGCCCGTTCATGCTGCGTTTTGCCGCCAATCTCACCATGATGTACAACGAGGTGCCCTTCTTGGAGCGCTTCGACGCAGCGGCCGACGACGGATTTCAGGCCGTGGAGTACCTTTTCCCCTATGAGCACAGCGCCGATGAAATCGCCGCTCGACTTCAAGACCGGGGACTGACCCAAGCGCTGTTCAACCTGCCGCCCGGCAACTGGGCCGCCGGCGATCGGGGCATGGCCTGCCTGCCCGAGCGCTGCGATGAATTCAAACAAACCGTTGAGGCCGCTTTACCTTATGCGCTGGCCACTGGCGTTCGCAGCCTGCACATCATGGCGGGCATCACCCCAAGCGGGGCGGATCCGGCTGTCCTGCACAGGACCTACATCGACAACCTGCGGCTGGCCTGCGACCGTCTCGGGGAGCAGGGCATCACCGTGATGATCGAGCCCCTCAATGGCCGAGACATGCCGGGCTACTTTTTGACCCATCAGGCCCAGGCCCATGCGGTCTGTGCGGAAGTTGGAAGGCCGAACATCAAGGTTCAAATGGATCTCTACCACTGCCAGATCGTCGAGGGCGACTTGGCCACCAAGATCCAGCAGTATTTTTCTGGCATTGGGCACATTCAGATCGCCAGCGTGCCGCAGCGGCATGAACCTGACGAGGGCGAGGTCAATTACAAGTACCTGTTTGGGCTGCTAGAAAGCTTGGGGTACGCTGGCTACGTGGGCTGCGAATACAGGCCACGCCAAGGCACGTCGGCAGGACTGGGCTGGTGGCGCCGGTATCTGCAGGGCGCCGATACCCTTCACCCATAACAAGCCAGACCACTGGCGCTGCGACTGCAACCTGTTTTTATTCAAACCAAGGAGACACCCATGAAGCTATCGTTACTACTCAAGCCCGTTGCCCTGTGTGCACTGCTTGCCGCGGTCAGTGTGCAAGCGCAGACGGTTCTCAAGATCGGCTACGCCGTTCCCCTGAACTCCCACTATGGCGTCGGTGCGACCGTTCTGTGCGATGAGATCGAAAAAGGCACGCAAGGGCGCTACAAATGCCAGCAATTCCCATCGAGCGCGCTCGGCGGTGAGCGCGAAATGATCGAATCGGTTCAACTGGGCACCCTCGACATGGTCAACACCTCGACCGGCCCCCTGGGCAACTTCGTGCCTGAGGTCAAGATCGTCGACATCCCCTTCCTGTTTCGCGACTACGACCATGCACGCAAGGTCATGGACGGCCCGGTGGGACAGGACCTGCTCAAAGCCATGCAGGCCAAGGGCCTCATTGGCTTGGCCTGGGCTGAAAACGGCTTTCGCCACATGACCAACAGCAAGCGCCCCATCCGCAGCGCAGACG
>JAXITB010000420.1:0-2601 GCA_034680305.1 Polaromonas sp.
GGGTCGGCTTGGGCCTGAGCCGCAGCTGCGAAAACGAGGTGATCGCTCAGCTGATCGATCTGCAGCAGCGCCCAGATGGCAGCGCTGGCGAAGATCCGGACGAGCGGTTTGACGCCCAGCAAAACGCCCGCTTAGTACGCAACGCGGAGGCCTACTACCGCAGCCTGTTTCGTGGGCCAGTCTCCTCGTGGAATTTGCGCGACCTGCACATGATGGAGACGGTGGAGGCGCTCGATGGGCACCTGGGTCGCAGCGGCTGCCCTCCTCGGCTGGCACTTTGGGCGCACAACTCCCACCTGGGCGACGCGAGCGCCACGGACATGGGCGATCGGGGCGAGTGGAACCTGGGCCAGTTGCTGCGCCAACGCTATGGGCAAGAGGTGTTCATCGTCGGCATGAGCAGCTACACCGGTACGGTCACAGCGGCCACCGACTGGGACGAGCCGGCCCAGCGCCGGCGGGTTCGACCGGGTTTGAGCCAGAGCTGGGAAGACCTGCTGCACCAAACCCAGACCGAGCGCTTCATGCTGCTTTTACGCGGCAACCCAGCCCTGACGCAGTTGAGCGCTGCACCCAGGCTGCAGCGGGCCATTGGCGTGATCTACCGGCCCGAAAGCGAGCGACAAAGTCATTACTTTCAGACCTGCTTGCCACGGCAGTTTGATGCACTGCTGCACTTTGACCACAGCCATGCGCTCGAGCCCCTGGACAAAGGGCCGGCCTGGGTCAGCGGCGAATGGCCGGAGACCTATCCGTCAGGGGTATGAGGCTGGGAGCGAGTGCCCGCCGCGAAAGGCTCGAGCGGCCACACACCAGTTGGGTGGGCGCGTGGGGGGCTTATCGGTCGCCGTTCAGACTATCCAAGACCGGCTGTTGGCTGGCCGCTGAGCCAACTCGATAGGTCATGGCGCGGGCTTGGCCGCCGCCATGGATTGAAGGCACGCTTGTGCCGGTGGTCTGCCCACCAGGCTGAGAGGGTGGATCAGACATCTGACCGAGTTGGACGATGCGCTGTGCCGCTTCCTTGAACAAACTCTTGTGCGTCATGCTGGAACCGCTGCTGTGTGATGCTGCCTTGCCTGGCTACTGGAGCCGACAGAAAAACCCGTTGTGGATTCGCATTCGTGCGAATGGTGCAGCGCAGCAGTTTAGGAGGGAAAGCCCAGCAAAGATGTAAAAAAAGACAAATTGGCGACAGCGGTACGCGGGTATGGGCATCCGGGCTGAAACGGACAGATCGATCAACCAGAACCTGGGGCCGACGCCGGCCATCAGCGGAAATCGCGGCCGCTGACTGCCAATTCGCCAAGTAATTCGCTCAAATCCTGCAGTCGGTGGGCCACCAGATTGCGCACCCGACCGTGACCCGGCATCAAGCCCTCATCTTCATTGCGCTGCCACACGCCCCAGACGGCCAGCAGGCGCGCATGCAGCAACTCGTCGCGCTGACGCTCACGCAGCGGCCGCCCGGCGATCACATTGATCGAGCCCGATTCGTCTTCCAATGTGAGGAAAGTGGTGCCCTTGGCGGTTGACGGCTGCTGACGCACCGTCACGATGCCGCAGGCAGCCACCCGGCGCCCATCAGGCAGCGCATCGAGTTGCCCGGCCGACAACAGGCCACGCCGCCCGAGTTGCGGCCGCAGCAGAGCGAGCGGGTGGCGCCGCAGGGTCAAGCCCAAGGCACGGTAGTCGCCCACAATGTCCTGGGCCTCAGCCATTGGGGGCAAGGACAGTTCAGGCTCGTCGACCGGTGCGGCGCGCAAGAGGGCCGGCGCGGTGTGCAAGGCCGCCGCCGCCCAAACCTGCTGGCGGCGGTGGCCGGCCAGACCAGACAAAGCATCGGCAGCGGCCAGCGCGTCCAGATCGCGCCGCCCCAGTTCGGCACGCAAAGCCAGGTCTTCGACGCTGGCAAAAGGCTGCTGGGCACGCGCCGCCAGAATGCGTTCAACCCCCGCCTGCGACAGGCCCGAGACCATGCGCAGGCCCAGACGCACGGCCGGCTGCGGCCCCCTCCCCAACCCTCCCCCAAAGGGGGAGGGAGTCGACTCGGACGCAGCGGGGCCCGCCTCCTTGCCTGGCTGTCCTCCAGTCAACAGGGAAGTGGACTCAGCCCATGGCCAGCTTTGCCCCCTCTCCCTCTGGGAGAGGGTTGGGGTGAGGGCATCGCAGGCCGCCGACAGCTGCTCCAAGGTGCAGTCCCTGGCGCTGTTGATCACGTCGACCGGCCGCACCTCGATGCCATGCCGGCGCGCATCCTGCACCAGTTGCGAGGGCGAGTAAAAACCCAGGGGCTGGGCATTGAGCATGGCTGCCAGAAAGCAGGCCGGCTCATGGCGCTTGAGCCAGCAACTCACATAGACCAGCTTGGCAAAGCTGGCCGCATGGCTTTCCGGAAAGCCATACTCGCCAAAACCCTCAATCTGACTGAAGATGCGCTGCGCGAATTCAGGCTCGTAGCCCTTGTCGATCATGCGCCCCACCAGGCGCTGGCGAAACGGATCGAGCCCGCCCTTGCGCTTCCAGGCGGCCATGGCGCGGCGCAACTGGTCGGCGTCGCCGGGGGTGAAGCCGGCGGCGACGATGGCCAGTTGCATGACC
>JAXITB010000421.1:0-2600 GCA_034680305.1 Polaromonas sp.
AGTTATTGAGCCTGCAGCGTCTGCACCAACCGAGGCAGAGGCTCAAGATGATGGCGCAGGGCCTGTCGGATTGGTCGGGCTCGGCCTGGCTGGGTCTGAGCCTTGGTCGTGGCATCGGCCACAATGCCCAGCCGTGATCTATTGCTCCTTTTGACAACGCCAGGAGCGCCTTGAGGAAGCTGCGCAAAACTCGTTATTGAGATGATTGCCGTGTCGTTGCTGCGCCACACCATGGCAGCAGATGCATGGCGATCTAGCGTCCCCTGATTCAGAACTGACTTTGGAGTGCTTCGCGTCACGTCGTCGCGGCTCATTGCCGCTGCAGCCTGGCTTCGCAATGACAAAAATGGATTTTTTGAGAGCCTGCCTTGCGATCATTCTGACCCTGGGTCTTGCGGGTATCTGCGCTGCTCAAGATGCGCAGCCGCTCCCGACCCAGATTGCGTCGGCCCGCATCCAGGGGCTGGGCCCGGAAAAGGCGGTGAAATTGCCGCACCTGTTGGCCCCTGAGGACTTTTCACCCAAGGGCAGCCTGGTGAACTACACGCTGCGGTTTGACCTGCCAGCCCCCTCGGATCAGCCCCTGGGTGTTTATGTGCGCAAGATGGCTCTGTCTGGTACGGTCTACATCAATGGACAGGTGCTTGAATCGTGTGAACGCGGTTCGCTTGAGGCGGTGCGCTGCCTGCATCGCCCCTATCTGTTCACCGCGGCACCATCGCTCTGGAAAGTCGGTACCAATGAGCTGCGTTTTGAGATTTACGCCGACGCCCGCCAAAGCAACGGTCTGTCAGATGTGTGGGTCGGGCCAGTGGATGTGCTGGACAGCCGGTTTTTCCGCTGGCGCCACTGGCTGCAGGTCGATCTGATGACAGGCCTGACCTGGCTGTCAGGCTTACTCGGCGTTTTGGCTTTGGCCGTCAGTGTGGTGCTGCGCAAGGATTCGGTTTACCTGTGGTTCGGATTGACCAGTGTTTTCAATGCAATAGCCAGCGGCAGTGTTTTCATGGCCCAGCCACCGATGGATGCCGATGCGTTCAGCTGGCTGGTGTTCACCAGCCGATTCGTATCGGGACACTTGCTTGTTCTCATGTTCGCCAGCTTCTTTGAAAGGCTGCGGCCTGCGATTCGAAATGGTGTGCTGCTCTACACCCTGATTTCGGCGGTGCTCATTGCCCTGTCGGACAACAACCGGACCGTGGTGACGGTCTTGTACCTGCCGCTGCTGGTGGCGATTTTGCTGATGCCTGGGCTGATGCTGTACTGGACCTGGAAGAGCCGGCAGCGCAAGCACATGCTTGCGACTTTTTTCATGGCTCTGGTGACCTTGGCCAGCAGCCACGATTGGTTCCGGTTTGCCGGCGAGTCCTCGTTTGTTTTCACTTACTTGATCCCTTACTCCTACGGCGGTGTGTTGTTCATGTTTGGCAGTCTGCTCTTGGGTTTTCTGGCTTACTCATTGGTTCAGTCCCAGCAGGTGAGCGCAGAACTGGAGGCCCGGGTGACGGAGCGGACCGCCGCACTCAGGCTGGCGCACGCGCAATTACTCAGTTCGGAGGTTCAACGGTCAAGAACGCAGGAACGCGAGAGCCTGCTGCAAGACATGCATGATGGCTTTGGTTCGCAACTGGTCGTCGCCAAGATGATGATCGAGAAGAACCAGATGTCGCAGACGGGGCTGAGCCAACTGCTGCAGGAGACGATTGCAGACCTGTATCTGGTCATCGACACCTTGGGCAGCACCCATGACTACCTGAGCAATGCCTTGGTCGATTTTCGTTTCCGAACCCAGCAAAGACTCATAGGCACGGACTTGCAGGTCCACTGGGACATCGAATTCGGGCAAGTGCCTGAGGTGTCCCAGAAAGTGGTCTTGCATATTTTGCGTATCGTCCAGGAGGCCCTGAACAACGCGCTCAAACATGCCCGGGCCCGAAACATATGGATCGCGGCCAGCTATGAGCCTCGGGATGGCCAGCTGAAATTGACCATTGCCGACGACGGCGTCGGACTTGGCGCTGCACCGGTGCGCGGCCGTGGGCAGAAAAACATGATGGCACGGGCGCGAACGGTAGGCGCTGAACTGAGCGTGAACAGCCGTCACCCTGGCACACAAGTGCAACTCGTGCTGACGTTGGCGGTGCCAGATCGCAAGCCGGCCATGTGAGGGCGGGCGCGTGGGGAGGTCTTCAAAGCCCGTGCCGTCTGCGGGCCAGCAGGCAGGCATCGCTGCCCGGCTCCAGCTCACGGCAAGGGTTGGGGCGCCATTCATAGATGCCGCAGGAGACGGTCTTGCCGATGGTGCCGGTCAGGGCGGCGCAGCGCATGGGCTGATGGTCGGTGCCGCGCATGCGGCAGACGGTATTGGTGACTTCGACGCTCAGTCCGTCGGGGACGCAGCCGCCGAGTGACTGCAACTCATGCACCGAAAAATCAACCCGGAAGCTGGCGCAGCAGGCGCCGCAATCGGTGCAGGGGTCCATGGCGTTTGCCGGTCAGGCGCGTTGCTCGCCTGACATCTCGCACCTCATGCGAGTCGCCCCAGCAAAAGGAATTCCATCAGCGCCTTTTGCACATGCAGGCGGTTCTCGGCCTCGTCC
>JAXITB010000422.1:0-2597 GCA_034680305.1 Polaromonas sp.
CCCCGTCGCGAGGCCCCCCGCCCCACTCCCCACTCCCCACTCCCCACTCCCCACTCCCCACTCCCCACTCCCCACTCCCCACCGGAGCAGCCTGGCCAGGCGGGGCCGCTTACAGGGTGAGGATGGTGCAGCCCGTCGTCTTGCGCGCCTCCAGCGCGCGATGGGCATCTGCCACGCGCTCGAGCGGGAAACTCTGATCGATCTGGATCTTGACTTGGCCGCTGACCACCATGGCGAACAGGTCGTCGGCTATTTCCTGCGTCGCCTCGCGGGTGGCCAGGTGACTGAACAGGGTCGGGCGCGAGGCGTAGAGCGAGCCTTTGCCCGCCAGCACATTGATGTCAAACGGCGGCACCTTGCCCGAGGCGTTGCCGAAGTTGGCAATCAGGCCGAAGGGGCGCAGGCAGTCGAGCGACTTCATGAAGGTATCGGCGCCGACCGAGTCGTAGACCACTTTCACGCCCTTGCCGCCGGTGATCTCCTTGACGCGGGCCACAAAGTCTTCCTTGGCGTAGTTGATCACGTGGGCTGCGCCGTTGGCCTGGGCCAGCGCGCATTTCTCGTCAGAGCCAGCGGTGCCGATGAGCTGAAACCCAAGGGCACGGGCCCATTGGCAAGCGATCAGGCCCACGCCGCCGGCTGCGGCGTGAAACAGCACGAAGTCACCGGCCTGCAGACCGCCCTGCGGCTGGGTGCGGCGCAGCAGGTACTGCACCGTCATGCCCTTGAGCATCATGGCCGCACCGGTTTCAAAGGAGATCGCATCGGGCAGCTTGCACACGCAGCGCGCCGGCATGACGCGCAGCTCGCAGTAGCTGCCCGGTGGCTGGCTGGCATAGGCGGCACGGTCACCGACTTTGAGGTGCGTCACGCCCTCGCCCACCGCCTCGATGATGCCCGAGGCCTCCATGCCCATGTTCAACGGCAAGGGCAAGGGGTACAGGCCAGTGCGCTGATAGACATCGATGAAATTCAGACCCACCGCCTTGTGGCGAATGCGAATCTCGCCCGGGCCGGGTTCACCCACGTTCACATCAACCAGTTTCATTTCTTCGGGGCCGCCAAAACGTTCAATGCGGACGGCCTTGGCCAGGGTGCTGCTCATGAAAATCTCCTTGTTGTTGAGCGATCGAGGGCGAAAGCTGTGATGGTGACACGAAACCGCACTGCTCGCAGGCGACGGCCCACCATTCCCGAGCACGCTACAGTTCGTCCATGGCCTTGACCCCAACGACCGCGCTGCTTCTGAGCCTATCGGCCTTGCTATGGGCCGGCAACGCCCTGGTGGGCCGCTGGATCCACGAGATGGTGCCGCCCCTGACCCTGAACTTCGTGCGCTGGTGCCTGGCCCTGCTGATCTTGCTGCCGCTGTCCTGGCGCTTCCTGCGCGCCGATGGCCCCATCTGGCCGCACTGGAAGCGCCTGGCCGTGTTGGGCCTGCTGAGTATCGGCGCCTACAACGCGCTGCAGTACATGGCCCTGCAGACCTCGACGGCGGTCAATGTCACCCTGGTGGCCGGCAGCATGCCGGTGTGGACGCTGCTGCTCGGGCGGGTGCTGCACGGCCAGCGCATTTCAGGGCGGCAATGGCTGGGCGCACTGCTGTCGATCGCTGGGGTGCTGATGGTCCTGTGCCGCGGGCAATGGGCGGTGCTGCAACAACTGCGCTTTGTGCCGGGCGATGCCTACGTGCTGCTGGCCACCCTGTGCTGGAGCCTGTACAGCTGGATGCTGGTCAGACCGAGCGAGCCCGAGAGCCTGCGCAGCCATTGGGCCGGCTTCTTGATGGCCCAGGTGCTGTTTGGTCTGGTGTGGGCGGGCCTGTTTGCAGGCGCCGAATGGACGCTGGGCACACCGCACATCGTCTGGAGCACGCCGGTGGTGGTCGCCATCGTCTTCATTGCGGTCGGACCAGCGGTACTGGCCTATCGCTTCTGGGGCATGGGCGTGCAGCGCGCCGGGCCGCAGGTCGCCTCTTTCTTTGGCAACCTCTCGCCGGTGTTCGCCGCCCTGCTGTCGACCTTGCTGCTGGGCGAAGCGCCGCAGCTGTATCACCTGCTGGCCTTCCTGATGATCGTCGGCGGGATCGTGGTGTCGTCCAGACGCTGAGGTCGCAGCTTGCCCCGCACACGCCTTCAGGTCTGAGCAGGCGCCGCCCGCTCAGACCCACGGGCCTGTCAGCCGCCGGTACCGATCAGGAGTCGGCCTTGAAGCCCAGGGCGGTGACCAGACGCCGACCCATGTCCGAGTCGGCGGTCAAGCGCCGGGTGTGGTCGGCCACGGTGCCAGCCTCAATGTGGCCAGCCAGGGGCGTCACAAAGTCACGGATATCCTGCTGAGCCATGGCCGCACGCAAAGCAGCGTTGAGGTTCTGACGGGCCGCATCGGAGGTGCCAGCCGGCGCGAAGAATCCGAACCATTCGCGAATGACCAACTCGCCCTGACCCTGCTCGCGATAGGTGGCCACCTCGGGCGTGTAGGGCGAACGCTCTGGGCCAGAAGTGGCCAAGACACGCACCTTGCCGGCCTTGTGGTGCTGCACCCAGTCGCCCAAAGGCGAGGACATACCGGCCAACTGGCCGCCCAGCACCTGCGGA
>JAXITB010000423.1:0-2579 GCA_034680305.1 Polaromonas sp.
GGTCAGGTCGGGCGGGTTCTTTTTCAACAGGCCGGCCAGAGGCCCGTCGCCCTTGCCCACATCGCCGTGGCAACTGGCGCAACTGCGTTCAAATTCGCGCCGCCCAAAGTCGCGGGTGCCGATGTCACGCGGGCTCAGCGCGGTGCCCGGCCGGCTGATGGCCCCCTGCGCGCTGGCCGGCGGTGCTGCGGTGAGGGTCAACATTGCGGCGCAAAGCGCCAGGGTGGCGGCCGTCAATGGCCGCAGTTTGCAGTTTGATCCTGGCATGGAAAGCCTCCTGTGCCCCCAGTTTGACCGGGACTCAGAAGGGCGCTGGGCGCCACTTGTCGACAGGTGCTGTCGGCTCAGACCGACAAAGCGGGCCGGGCCCGCCCACTTCAGGACTTCAGGTGTTGGCGCGGCTCAGGTGCCTCGACCCGGCCCCTCGATCGCATCGGCCGGGGGCTCGGCGCTGCCATCGACCAGGCCAAATCGGCGCAGCTTGATGTACAGGCTTTGGCGCGACAGTCCCAGCATCTCGGCGGCTGAGGCGCGGTTGTCACCGGTCAGCTGCAAAGCCGCTTCGATGCACAGCTGCTCGATCAGGTCGGTGGTTTCGCGCACGATGTCTTTGAGCGGCATGCGCCCGACCAGTTCGGTCATCTGGCTTGCCGAGCGGGGCAACTCGCGCGGGGCGCGCACCTCCGCGCTCAGTCGCCGGCCCATGTCGCGGATGGTAAATCCCAGGCATTTGTCCTCGCCATGCGTGATGGCCACGGCAGAAATCTCCACCTCGGCGCTAGAGCCGAGTTCGCCGCGCATTTGGGTGGCGTACAGGCGCACCGTGCCGTGCTGGCGCAAGTTCGTCAGCAGCACCCGCAGATCGACCCCAGAGCGGCCCAGCCAGGCGTCAAGCAACACGCCCCGCGCCAGATCGGCATTGCCCAGTTCGGCCAGATCGACAAAGGCCTGATTGACCGTCAGGATGCGGCCGTCCAGGTCGGTCACGGCCATGGCGTCAGGGGCCTGCTCCATGATGCGGGCCAGTAACTGATTGCCGGTGGGCACGACGGGGGCCACCGGACCGGCCTGGGTGCATAGCCGCAGCAGAAATTGCAGCGACTGGTCTTCGCGAAACTGCGAGGCCGAGGCCATGAAGGCTTGGCCATTGTTCAGGCGCACCAGCACCGGCTCCGAACGGCCCGTGCTGCGCAGGCGCTCGAGCATTTCCCGCAGGCTGCGCAGGCTGGCCGGCTCCAGGCGGTCGCTCAGACTCAGGCCGCCCGTGTTGGTTTTTTCGCCAAGCAAGGCCTGAGCAGCCGGGTTGATTTCGGTGATCTTGTCGAGGGCGCCGTCGAGAATGAGCACCGGCTCGGAGGCCAGCTGAAACAGCAGGCGGTAGCGGGTCTCGGCCTGGCGCAGCCGCCAGTAGTCGCGCTCCATCGACAGCTGGGCGGTGACCAGGCGCTGCTGCAGGGTCACCTGCGGCCGCAGATCGCGGGCAAAGGCCACACTGTAGACGCCCCCACGCCCTTTGGCGGAGCCACCTGAGGTCACGCGAACCACCGAATAGGCCAGTGGCAGGTCGCTGCCGTCCGGCAGGGTGTGATTAATGTGTCGCCAAAGGGCTGCGGGATCTGGGTCAGCCTCGCTGAGCAAGGCTTGGACCTTGGGCTGGCTCTCCACCGTCACGGTTTGCCCCCAGGGCTTGCCGCGCCATTGCTGACAACCCTGGGCCATGGGCTCGTCGCCGCTGAAGGCCAGGTCGCAGATCACCCCTTGGCTGTCGATCAGCAGCACCACATCGGCGGCCGCCGTCAGCAGCTGCGCGACGACATCCGGCCCAAGGTGGGACAAGACCTCCGTGGACTTGTCTAGATGCCTGTGCCTGAGCGAATGTTGATCAATGACCATGGGCGAGCTTGTGTCCGGTTGGGGTCCTGGGGCGGCAGCGGTCTGGGTCTCGGTTTTGTCAGGGCTGCACGCTGGTCTGGCTCAGCAGCGCGGCGGCCACCTGGGGGGCGGATGCGGCGTCGTTGATCACGGCGTCTGCGCTGACCTGGCCGGCCAGCTCAGGATCTAGCGCAAAAGCCACCCCCCCGGCGAGTATAAAGACGCGAGGGTTCATGCTGGCGCGCCGGATCTGGCGCACGCAGTCGTCGAGCCGACCGGCCTGCGCCGTGTGGCCCAGGCTCAGTCCGACCACATCGAACCACTCGCGCTCGACGAGCGCAGACAAGGAACCGGTGGGTTGAACGAAGCTGGTGGAAACGTCCCAGCCCGCACGATAGAAAAACTCGGCCACCAGCGACAGGCCAAAGGTGTGCTGCTCGCCCGGGCAAGGCAGCAGGAGAATGCGCTTTTCAGCCGGCGGATTCTCGCCAACGCTGCCCATGCCGAAGGCCGAGCTGTTGGCCCTGAGCAACTGCTGCAGGCGACCCATGGCCACCGTCACTTCGGTGAAGCTGCAAGTGTCGCAGCTCCAGTGTTCGCCCAGCTGGCGAGCCACCGGAGCCAGCAGATCCAGAAAGATCGACTGCACCGATACCCCTCGGCGGCGCAGGTCCGATACGGACTCTTGCAAGACCTGGTCGTCGGCA
>JAXITB010000424.1:0-2563 GCA_034680305.1 Polaromonas sp.
ATGCCTGCAAACAGCTTGGCCACCTCCTGCATGGGCGCCCAGCTGAACTGATTGTCGGCATGCACCTGGGTCGGCGTCAGACGCAGGCTGATCAGGGTGATGGCCACCAGCCCCACATCACGCAGCAGGCCGGGCAGACCCACCTCAGTGCCCCAAACGTCAAAAGCCACGCCCGGCTTCCACAGGCCACTCATGAGAACCAGGGCCACGACACCGCCCAGCAGCACGAAGTTGAAGGCCCCGTCAAAGCCGATGGATCGGGTCACTGGGGTGGGGTCTTGCGGCAAGACTTCCTCGCGCCGGTGAAAAAGCCACGAATCCAGGGCGTAAAACAGGGCCAGCAGGCTGCCCACCAGGAAAAGCGTCTCCGGCAGCAGGGTCTTGATGGTCCAGAAAAAGTCGACCCCCTTGAGAAAACCCAGGAACAGGGGCGGGTCGCCTAAAGGCGTGAGCGAGCCACCGGCATTGGAGACGATGAAGATGAAGAAGATGACCACATGGGCCACATGCTTGCGGTTGTCGTTGGCGCGAATCAGCGGCCGGATCAGGAGCATGGAAGCCCCGGTGGTGCCCATGAAGCTGGCCAGCACCGCCCCGATGCCCAAAATCGCCGTATTGAGTCCCGGACTGCCGCGCAGATTGCCCCGGATGTAAATGCCGCCCGAAACGGTGAACAGCGCCGTCAGCAAAATGATGAAGGGCACATACTCAGCCAGCAGCGCGTGCACAAAATTCGAAGCCGCCAGGCCGGGCCCATACAGGGCGGCAAAGGGCAACAGAAAAGCCAAAGCCCAGGCCGCTGAAATCTTGCCGTAATGGTGGTGCCACACGGCCGGCGCCAGCAGGGGCAGCAAGGCAATGGACAGCAAGATGCCGGCAAAGGGCACGCCCCACCAGGGGCCAAGCGCACTGCCGTCGATGCTGGCCGCGCTGGCCAGGCCGGGCGCGGCAGCGAGCAAAAGGACGAGGACGCGGCTGAGCAGGGGTGACAGTCGGTTCATGGCAAGCTCGACACGGTAAAAACTGCCATTGTCACAAAAGCCGATGTGGCGCTGGCGCGGCGAGCGGTGCAACCCTGCTCAGACGCCGGTTTGTATGTCAAACACCTGGCGCAGGTAGGCCAGGTATTTCTCGTCGTCGCACATGTTCTTGGACGGCGTATCAGAGAGCTTGGCCACCGGCTGGCCGTTGCAGCGCACCATCTTGATGACGATCTGCAGGGGCTCGCAGCCCAGGTCATTGGTCAGGTTGGTGCCAATGCCAAAGGCCAGTTGGCAGCGGCCGCTGAACCGCCGATACAGCTCGATGGTGCGCGGCACCGTCAGGGCGTCACTGAAGATCAGGGTCTTGGTGCGCGGATCGACCCGGTTGCTGCGGTAGTGTTCGATCAGGCGTTCACCCCAGGAGAAGGGATCGCCGCTGTCATGGCGCGCACCGTCAAAGAGCTTGCAGAAATACATGTCGAAGTCACGCAGGAAGGCGTCCATGCCATAGACATCCGACAGGGCAATGCCCAGATCGCCCCGGTACTCCTTGGCCCAGGATTCAAAGGCAAAAACCTGACTGTCGCGCAGGCGCGGGCCCAGCGCCTGGCAGGCCTGGAGGTATTCATGCGCCATGGTGCCCAGTGGGGTCAGGCCCAACTTCATGGCAAACAACACATTGCTGGTGCCCGCCAACTGCCCCTGCGGGCCCGAGCCCAGGCGGGCATTGAGCGTGCGCAGCACCTCTTCATGCCAGGCCACTGAAAACCGCCGACGCGTGCCGTAGTCGGCAATCTTGAGCGCCTGCAAGCCCGGCTGCTGCAGCAGCCCGATCTTTTCATCGAGTCGCCGGCGCCCCTCGAGAAAATCAGGCAACTTGTGGGTATTGCGAAAGTAGACCTCGTTGACGATGGCCAGCACCGGGATTTCAAAAAGGATGGTGTGCAACCAGGGCCCCCGAATGGAGATCTCGATCTGCCCGTCGGGCAGGCCCTGCACATCAATGTACTTTTCGTTGAGCCGAAACAGACCCAAGAAATCCACGAAGTCGCTCTTGATGAAGCGCATCGAGCGCAGATAGGCCAGCTCGGCGTCCTTGAACTTGAGGTCGCACAGGGCCCGAATTTCCTCTCGGATCTGCGAGACACAAGGCGCCAGCGGCTCGACACCCGGGCCGTGAGGGTTGCGGCACTTGAACCGGTATTCGACCTGCGCCCCCGGAAACTGATGCAGGTCCACCTGCATCATGGTGAACTTGTACAGGTCGGTGTCGAGCAGGCTGGTGATGATCATCGCAAGGCCCCCGGCGGGCTCAGGCCGGGCCGAGGAAATCGACCTCGAACAGCAGCGTGGCGTTCGGCGGGATCACGCCGCCAGCGCCTCGGGCACCATAGCCGAGCTCGGCCGGAATGATGAGCCGGCGCGTGCCGCCCGCGGACATGCCCTGCACCCCCTCGTCCCAGCCGCGAATGACATGGCCGGCGCCCAAGGCAAATTCAAAAGGCTCGCCACGGTCCTTGCTGGAATCGAATTTCGCGCCCGCCTGGCCGTTTTCATACAGCCAGCCGGTGTAGTGCACC
>JAXITB010000425.1:0-2558 GCA_034680305.1 Polaromonas sp.
GGCCGCCCCGTGCTGATCAGCGGCGACATGGTGCTGCCCCGCATTTCAACCAACATCAGCGTCTACGAGAGCGAGCCTGATGGCAATCCCTTGCAGCTGTTTCTCGATTCACTGGACAAGTTCCTGCCTTTGCCCGAGGAGACGCTGGTCCTGCCCTCGCACGGCCGCCCCTTCGTGGGCCTGCATGAGCGGATCCGGCAACTGAAAGCGCACCACGAAGAACGGCTGTCCGAAGTGATGCAGGCTTGCCAAGCGCAGGCGCGCTGCGCCGCCGACATCATGCCGGTGATGTTCAAGCGCGAGCTCGACGTGCATCAGACCACTTTCGCGCTGGGCGAGAGTATGGCTCACCTGAACCTGCTATGGCATGCAGGCCAACTGCGGCGCGAGGTCGATGCACAGGCAGTCCTGCGCTTTAGCGCCACATCGGCTTAAACCTAAATCCAGCAGTTGACCGCTCAATTCCCCTAAAAGGGCCTTGTCGCGAATGACCTTTTCGCCCTTGTTAAGGCTCACCTTCTGTGTCAGCTCGCTACGCGCCCGATTGCACGACTGCAGTGCGCGCTGGCTTCGTTGCTCGTCGTTGCAGGGGTCGATCCTGCGGCCTCCTCGCGCCGCGCCAGCACGCACCGCAGCCGCACACTCGGGC
Source organism: Polaromonas sp. (assembly GCA_034680305.1). Lineage (GTDB taxonomy): Bacteria > Pseudomonadota > Gammaproteobacteria > Burkholderiales > Burkholderiaceae_C > Polaromonas. The sequence goes on from JAXITB010000425.1 coordinate 650, forward strand.
GCGTTCAACTGCCGGATTTAGGTTAAACCGCAAACGCCTCGCTCAAGGGCGCGGGCTCATTGACGCCCAACCAGAAGTCGCGCAGGCAGGCCACATTACGCCGGTACTGGGCGAAGGCCACCGGTTTGGCCACATAGCCATTGGCCCCGCTGCGATAGCAGGCGCGTAAGTCCTCCGGCTCACGCGAGGACGTGAGCATGACCACCGGGATGACTTCGGTCAGCGGGTGCTCGCGCAGTTGGCGCAAAACCTGCAGGCCTGACAGGCGGGGCAGGTGCATGTCGAGAATGACCAAAGCCGGCTGCTCGCTGGTATCGCGCCCCGCATGACGGCCCTGGGCCCAGAGGTATTCGAGCGCCTGATGCCCGTCACGGGCCCAGACGATGTTGTCATCCCTCCCGCCACCACCGGCCCAGGCCAGGCGGGTGAGTTCGTGCAACTCGGGGCTGTCTTCGACCAGCAGGATTTGTTTGGAGGGCATGGTTGTTCCTAATCTGTCCAGTCGACAGTCTAGGAAGCCCGAGCGGATCCATGTTTTAAAAAACGTTAACTCGCGGGAGCAAGCCTCACCAGCCGGCAAGAGGCTGGGCCTTGAGCTGCTGTCGCAGACGCACATAGTCGGGCATCACGCTGCGCACCGTGTCCCAAAAGCGGGGACTGTGATCCATCACCCGCAAGTGGCTCAATTCGTGGGCCACCACATAGTCAATGACCTCAGGGCTGAAATGAATCAGCCGCCAGTGCAGTCGGATCGAGCCGTCGGCGGTGGCACTGCCCCAGCGGGTGGCGGCGCTGCTGAGCGACAAGCGCGTCCATTGCACGCCCAGCCTGGGCGCAAAGTGGTTCAGGCGCTGCTCAAAGACCTCGCGTGCGCGGCGCATCAGCCAGGCCTGGGCGGCGTCACGGATCTGATCGGCCGAGGCACTGTGCGGCAAGCCCAGGCGCAGGCACTGGTGCCCGACCTCACCCTGCAGTTCCTGGCCGGCCAAAAAGTGATGGCCCGGATCGAGCTGCACCGTCAGGCTCTGGCCCAAATAGGGCACCCGCGCGCCATCGCGCCAGACAATGCGACTGGCCTCGACCTGCTGATGACGCTGCCGGGTCTCCTGCAGCTTGCGCAAGATCCAGTCGGCTTTTTCTTCGACGGCACGGTCGATTTCATGCAGCGGCACCCAACGCGGCGCGCTGACCGCCAAACCCTCAGCCCCGACCGAAAAGCCAATCGTGCGCCGTTTGCTGCGGGCAAAGGCATAGGCCACGGGCACCCCGTCCAGATGGGCCTGCCGGTTGGCCTGCGGGTGGCGGTAGCTCACCGGCTCCAAGGCCTGTGCCAGGCTCAGGCTGGGCTCGTGGGCCTTGAACGCACGGCCTGCCAGAGGCATCGTGGGTTCGGCCTGCGTCCACAAATCGAGCTCGATGACCGGTGAGGCCGACGGCTGGCGTGGCCGCCTCGGCGCCGCCCCGCGAGGCGACACCGGGACCGAGGGAACCGGCGTGTCACGCGAAAACAGATCCAGGGTCAGTTGCAGCAGGCGGCGCATGGGCTTGAGTTTAAGAGCCGGCGCCAGGGCACGCTAAGCATCGGCGTAGGCCTGCGGATCGAGCCGGCGCATCTCGGCCTCGATCCAGGCCTGCACTTCGGCCATGAGTTCATCGGGCTTGCGGCCGACGCTGCTGATGGGCGGGCCGATGGAGACATCGACCGTGCCGGGCCGCTTGATGAGCGCCTTGCGGGGCCAACATTTGGCCGAGGTCACGGCCACCGGGATCACCGGTGCGCCGCATTCAATGGCCAGGCGCGTACCGCCAGACTTGTAAGTGCCCTGCTGCCCACGCGGGATGCGCGTGCCCTCGGGGAACATGATCACCCACACACCCTGGGCCATCAGGCGCCGCCCCTGCTGCACCA
>JAXITB010000426.1:0-2558 GCA_034680305.1 Polaromonas sp.
CGCCTGCGCCAGCGGCAGCCACCGGCGAGCCTGCAGCGCCGCCAAGGTAGCGGTTGAGCTGCCGGGCATAAGCCTGGGCCGCTTTTTCCAGGACGTCGCTCAGGCTGGCCTGTTGGTCACGGACCTGTGTCTGCCGGGCCCTTTCGGCCGGAGAGATGTCCTCCTGCGGCACCTGCAGCCCATACTGCTGGGCCAGGTCCTTGACGGCCTCCGGAAAACTCATGCCCAGGTGCTCGATCAGGAAGCCAATGGCGTTGCCGTTTTTTCCGCAACCGAAGCAGTGGAAAAACTGCTTGGAGGGGCTGACGGTGAAGGAGGGTGATTTTTCGCTGTGAAAGGGGCACAGGCCCGAAAAATTGGCCCCGCCCTTTTTCAGTTGCACGTGGCGGCCCACGATGTCCACGATGTCGGCGCGGGCCAGGAGTTCCTGCAAAAACGGTGTGGGGATGGCCATGGGTATGCGCTTGCGACCAATCATTGTAGGCAGCAGGGCCTTGGGCTGTGAGGCGGTTCGGCCCTGAGGGCGCTCTGCTTCAGGGGCCCAAGATGGGCTCGAGATGGCTGCGCCGCTCAGTCGCCCAGCGCCTGGCCTTCGCGGCGAGGGTCGGAGCCCGAGATCCAGCCCTCGGGGGTGCGCCGGATCAGCTGCAAGCCGCTGGTCATGGGCACTTCCCGCAGCGCTGTCCCGCGACCGATCAGCGCTTGGGTGGTCCTCGCGTCGAACCGTCCCTGCTCGAGCAAAAGCGGTCCGTTCATGTTGGCCAGGTGGGGCAGGTTGATGGCCGCCTGCGGCATCAAGCCCCAGTGCAGGCTGGCCCACAGGGCCTTGGCGGTGTAGTGAATGATGAAGGCGCCGCCAGGGCTGCCCAAGCTCATCAACAGGCGCCCGGTTTCTGCATCGAAGACCAGTGTGGGCGCCATGGATGAGCGCGGGCGCTTGCCTGGCTCGGCCCGGTTGGCCACCGGCAGGCCTTCGGCCGAGCGTGGCACAAAGCTGAAGTCGGTGAGCTGGTTATTGAGCAGAAAGCCGCCGGCTCGCCCCTGCCCGGTGTTGACCATCAGGCGCGCACCGAAGGCGTCTTCGATGCTGCTGGTCATGGCCAGCGCATGACCCTGGGCGTCGACCACGCTCAGGTGGGTGGTCCCGTATTCCGTCTGGTCAGGCATGGGGGCCAGGCTGCGCGTGCTGCGGCGATCGGGCTGGCCGGGCCCTGCCTGCCCCATGCTGGTTGGGCCGATCAGCCGGGCCCGATCGTCCAGGTAGTCGGGGGCCAGCAAGCTGTCCCATCGACCGGCTGGTGCGGCCACGAAGTCTGGGTCGGCCAGGTACTGAGCCCGGTCGGCAAAGGCCAGGCGGGAGGCCTCAGAGTAGTGATGGAGCCAATCGGGGCTGGGTCGGCCCTCGCTCAAAGCTTGCGCTGCTGCCGGTGTACGGGCCAGGAGCCCAAGGATCTGCCCAACCGCCAAGCCCCCCGAACTGGGCGGCGGCATGCCGCAGATGCGGTAGGCCCGCCCGGCGGCGCGGTGCTCATGACAAATTGGCGGCCGCTGCACGGCCTGGTAACGCTGCAAATCGGTTAGCGCGAGCTGACCCGGATTGCTGGGGTGCAGCCGGACCGCGTCGACCATGGCCTGAGCGATCGGGCCCTCATGCAGGGCTCGTGAGCCTTGGCTGGCCAGCGCGCGAAGCACCATCGCATATTCAGGGTTACGCAGAAGGTGTCCGATGGGCCAGGGCTGGCCCTGGCCGTCATAGAAAAAAGCCGCGGCCCTCGGGTCCTTTTTCAGGTGGGCGTCCTGGGCGAGCAACTGGTGCAAGCGCGCACCGACAGGAAACCCGCTCTCGGCCAACGCAATGGCCGGCTCGAACAGGCGCGCCCAGGGCAAACGCCCGTGCACCTGATGAACGCGCTCGAGCAGCCGCACCACCCCCGGCACCCCGACCGCCCGGCCGCCCACTGCCGCCGCGTGAAAGGCCATGGGGCGTCCGTCGGGCTGCAAAAACAAGCTTTCATCGATGGCCGAAGGAGCGGTCTCCCGGCCGTCAAAGGCCTGGGTTTGACGGCCGTCGTGGTAAAGGACAAAGGCGCCGCCCCCAATGCCGCTGGACTGTGGTTCGACCAAGCCGAGCACCCATTGAGCGGCCACTGCCGCATCAATGGCCGACCCGCCGGCCCGGAGCATGTCCACACCGGCCTGACTGGCCAGGCGATGGGCGCTGGCCACGGCAAATTGGCCACTGCGGTGCTCTGCTTGGACGCTCCAGCCGCTTTGACCTTCAGGTTGCCGGGCCTCAGGGGCAGGCGGCGCGGCCGGGCCAGAGGCCGCCGCGCTGCCCGCAAGCAGTGCGCTCGCGCTCAGACGCAGCAGGTTCAAGCGCCAGACTCGGGTCACGGCTCAGCGCGGTGGCATGCGAATGGCGCCGTCGATGCGAATCACCTCGCCATTGAGCATGTCGTTTTCAATGATCTGGCGCACCAGCTTGGCATAGTCGGCCGGCTGCCCCAGGCGAGCGGGAAAGGGCACGGCTGCAGCCAGGGAAGCCTGGACCTCGGCCG
>JAXITB010000427.1:0-2554 GCA_034680305.1 Polaromonas sp.
AGGCCGCATCGCCGCGAGGGCGCGGCTCCCACACTCCACTCGTGATGCCCCCTTTGTATTCTGTGGGAGCGCCGCCCCCGGCGCGATGGGGCGACTGATCGAGCGCCACGCTTCATCAAAGGCCGCATTGCCGCGAGGGCGCTGGTCTATGCCGGGTCTGACAGTTCGACGATCACCGGCGCATGATCGCTGGGGCGTTCGTTTTTGCGGGGCTGTCGATCGATGCTGCAGGCTTCGACCCGTGCTTGCAGTGACTGGCTGACCAGGATGTGGTCGATGCGCAGACCCTTGTTGCGACGAAAGGCCATTTCGCGATAGTCCCACCAGGAATAGCTTTTTTCGGCTTGCTCAAACAGGCGGAAGGCGTCGACCAGGCCGAGTCCGAGCAGTGCCTGAAAGGCCTGGCGCTCTTCGGTGGTGTGGTGGATGGTTTCGCGCAGGCCCTCTGGGTCGTGGGTGTCACGGTCGTCGGCCGTGATGTTGAAGTCACCCAGCAGCACCAGGGGGCGGGGCAGGGCGATTTCTTTGGCCAACCATTGGCGCAGACCTTCCAGCCAGCGCATCTTGTAGGCAAATTTGTCGCTGCCTGGCTCTTGCCCATTGACGAAGTAACCATTGACGATGCGCAATTCGCCGGTCGGCGCGTGCACGGTGGCGGCCACCACGCGGGCCTGCTCGTCTTCAAAGCCTTCGATGTTGCGCTGAACGTCGGTCAGCGGGTGGCGGCTGAGCAGGGCCACGCCGTTGTAGGTTTTTTGGCCGAATACGGCACAGTGCGCGTAGCCGGCTTCTTGCAGGGCTTGCAGGGGGAACTTGTCGTCGGTGAGCTTGAGTTCTTGCAGGCACAGCATGTCGACGGGCTGAGCCGCGAGCCAGTCGAGGACCTGGGGCAGACGAACGGCCAGCGAGTTGACATTCCAGGTGGCGATTTTCAAGACGAGCTCCAATGCGAGGCAATAGCGGCACCCGCCTCAGGTCATGAGGTCAGGCGAGGTCGGCGGCCGAGATTGTCGGTCAGTTCGTCGACGCGGCCGCCTGCGCTCGCGGTCAGGCCCGACGGGCCAAGTGTGAATCGAAAGCAGCGCAGAACTCGCCCAGGACCTCGAAGTGGGGCAGCGCACCGGTGGGGAACACCTGCAGCTGCCAGTTGGCGCGTGACGCCACCAGGTCTTTTTGCCGGTAGTCGGTGAAGTCGCCCCTGACGCCATGACACATCCAGATCGGCATCTCCAGGCTGTCGTAGATGTTCAAGATGTCGCGACTGAACAGCGCGCCGGACAGAAAGCTCAGGGGCGCATGCTCGGCGCCGGGCGCGCGGGCGGCCCTCACCGCTTCTTCGAACATTTGCTCGTCAATCTGCTTGCCGCCCCAGGTCTTGCGCAGAAAAAACCGGATGACTGCGGGTCGGGTCAGCTGGCGAAACAGCCCGGTCCCCCAGAGTTGCAGCAGACGGTGCAGTCGGGGCATGGCCGAGGTGCTGCCGGGCGGCCCCCGGCGTGGGCGGCGTCCGCTCCAACCAGTCGGGCTGACCAGGGCCAGGCTGCGATAGTCGACGGGCGCTTCGCTGGCGGCGCGGGCCAGGAATTCGCAGGACAAGGACAGGGCCAGCGCATCGACCTGGGCGCCGTCAAAGCGTTGGCGAATCTGCGCCACCACGCCATGCAAGGCGTCGGTCATCATTCGCGGTGTGTAGAGGCGGCGCGGCTTGGCGGAGGCGCCAAAGCCCGGTAGGTCGGGCGAGAACACGGTGTGTGTGGCAGCGTAGTGTTCATGCAGGGGTCGCACCTCGGCGGCCGATGCGGCGGCGTTGACGCTGTGCACCAGCAGCAGGGGTGGGCCTTGGCCGGCGACATGCACGGTCACCGGGCCGGCGGCGGTCTCCAAGCTCAGGGTCTGGCCACTCAGTCGGGGCCGAAAGGCCGCTGGGGCGCTGTCTGGGGTCATCGGCTCATGATAGCCGGCTTGATTGCCGCGTTTTCAGCACCCTTATCCATGACTAATGTGGTCGGGTAATGCGGCAGTGCTAGCATCGCGGCCGTTCGCAACCACTCCAACAGGATCCCCATGAAATCCACAAATCGTCGCGTCTTCATGATGCAAGTGGCCGTCGGTGGCACCGCCTTGGCCGCCGCTGCCTCGGCTTCGGCTCAGGCCATGGTCAACGAAAAAGACCCTCAGGCTGTTTCGCTGGGCTATGCGGCAGACACCACCAAGGTGGACGCCAAGAAGTTCCCCAAGCACGCCGCCGCCCAAAAGTGCAGCAACTGCCAGCTTTACACCGGCGCTGCCAACTCCAAGTCGGGCCCCTGCTCGATCTTCCCGGGCAAGCAAGTTGCAGCCAACGGCTGGTGCTCGGCCTACGTCAAGAAGGCTTGAAGTCGGTTTGACTGTGGCGCCGTTGGCGGCCGTTTTGGTCGTCGGGCGATGCCCCAAAGCCCGCTTCGTGCGGGCTTTTTTGCGGGTGCTTGGTGGCGTGTCACTCGGCGTTCAGTGCCGCTGAGCGTTCAGATGGCCACAGCGTTGTTCGATGGCCCGCACTCGTACACAATCAGAC
>JAXITB010000428.1:0-2535 GCA_034680305.1 Polaromonas sp.
CGTGTGTTGGGCGCCGCGGGGCAGGGCGCGGCGCTCCTGACGGGCGACTTGGAGGCGCAGCAAGAGGCGCAGCTGGCCCAAGGCTCGGACTTGCGCGCCGATCTGCTGATGGCGCCGCACCACGGCAGCCGGACTTCTTCCAGCGCGGCTTTGCTCGAGGCGGTCCAGCCCCGCGCCGTGGTGGTGCAGGCCGGCTATCGCAATCGCTTTGGCCACCCGGCAGCGGAGGTGATGGCGCGTTACCGCGAGGCTCAGATCCAGGTGGTGCAGACGGTGCACTGCGGCGCGCTCACCTGGCGCAGTTCGGCGCCCGGGGAGATGCATTGCCAGCGCGATCAGTCGCCCCGCTACTGGCACCATCGACCATCCGATTGGCCGCCTTGATGGCGTGCGCAGGCCGTGACTGGGCGGCCGGCGCGATGGATTCGGTGGCGCCGAAGGTCAAAAGCTGGCGTCCTTGGCAAGCTCCTTGCTAAGCTACGGGCATGCGCGCGGACACCCGGGAGAGGGCGCCAGCGCCAGAAATGGAGAGTTAGTCGATGAGCCGACCCCAGTTTGACGAGATGCGCGATCACGCCCAATTGGTGCGAGCGCATTACCAGGAATTCGACCGCTGGCTGGCCCAGCAGCCGGCCGATCGGATGCAGGCCCGCCGCGAAGAGGCCGAGATGATTTTTCGGCGGGTCGGCATCACCTTTGCCGTCTACGGCGCCAAGGACGAAGATGGTGCCGGCACCGAGCGGCTGATTCCCTTCGACCTGATCCCGCGCATCATTCCGGCCCACGAGTGGCAGTCGATGGAGGCCGGTCTGGTGCAGCGGGTCACTGCGCTCAATCGCTTCATCCACGATGTCTACCATGAGCAGGAGATTTTGCGCGCTGGCGTGATTCCGGCCGAGCAGGTGCTGCGCAATGCCCAGTTCCGTCCCGAGATGGTAGGCGTCAATGTGCCGGGGCAGATTTACTCCCACATCAGCGGCATCGACATCGTGCGCGCGCCCAATGCGCAGGGCCAGGGCGAGTACTACGTGCTCGAAGACAACCTGCGTGTGCCTTCGGGCGTGAGCTACATGATCGAGGACCGCAAGATGATGATGCGGCTGTTCCCCGACCTGTTTGCCCTCAATCGGGTGGCGCCGGTGGCTCATTACCCCGACCTGCTGCTCGAAACCCTGCGCCAGATGGCCCCCAGCGGCCTCAATGAGCCGACCGTGGTGGTGCTTACCCCCGGCATGTACAACTCCGCCTATTTCGAGCACGCCTTCCTGGCCCAGCAAATGGGGGTAGAACTGGTCGAGGGACAAGACCTGTTCATGAAGGACGACTTCATTTACATGCGCACCACACGCGGGCCACGCCGGGTCGACGTGATCTATCGCCGGGTCGACGACGATTTTCTCGATCCGCTGGCCTTCAGGCCCAACTCGACCCTGGGCTGCGCCGGTCTGCTGCAGGCCTACCGGGCCGGCAACGTGGCGGTGTGCAACGCGATCGGCACCGGGGTGGCTGACGACAAATCCATCTACCCCTATGTGCCGGCCATGATCGACTTCTATCTGGGCGAAAAGCCGATCCTGAGCAATGTGCCGACCTACCAGTGCCGCATTGCCGAAGACCTGCAGTACACCCTGGCTCACCTCAAGGAGCTGGTGGTCAAGGAGGTGCATGGTGCCGGCGGCTACGGCATGCTGGTCGGCCCGGCCGCCACAGCGGCCGAGATCGAGCAGTTTCGCCAGGTGCTGCTGGCCAACCCAGCCGGCTACATCGCCCAGCCCACGCTGAGCCTGTCGACCTGCCCGACCTATGTGGACAGCGGCATCGCGCCCCGGCACATTGACCTGCGGCCCTTTGTGCTCAGCGGCAAGCAGGTGCAGATGGTGCCCGGCGGCTTGACCCGGGTCGCGCTCAAGGAGGGCTCGCTGGTGGTCAATTCCTCACAGGGCGGCGGCACCAAGGACACCTGGATCCTGGAGTCTGACGCCAGCGCAGCGGCGCATGCCATCGGCGGCATGGGGTCGCAAGCCCAGATGGGCGCTGCGGGAAACCATCCCTGATGTGCACGACCGCTTGACTGGACCAGCCCGAATTCGATTGAAAGACCACCATGCTCTCCCGCACCGCCGATCACCTTTTCTGGATGTCTCGCTACACCGAGCGCGCGGAAAACACCGCCCGCATGCTCGACGTCAACTACCAGACCTCGCTGCTGCCGCAGTCCACCGCGGCTTCGCAGGCCGGCTGGATGGGCATGCTGTCCATCAGTGAGCTGAAACAGAGTTACGCTGACAGGCACGGGCAAAGCCTGACGGCCCGATCGGTCATGGACTTCATGGTCAAGGACGAGAACAACCCCTCGAGCATCATTTCCTGCCTGCGTGCGGCCCGCGAAAACGCCAGGGCCGTGCGCGGCTCGCTCACCACCGAGGTGTGGGAAACGCAGAACCAGACCTATCTGGAACTGGTGCGCATGCTGGCCCAAGGCTCCCTGGAGCGCGATCCGGCCTCATTTTTTGAGTGGGTCAAGTTCCGCTCGCA
>JAXITB010000429.1:0-2482 GCA_034680305.1 Polaromonas sp.
CGAACACCCGTGACCATGATTTCGTCCTTCCATTGCTCGCTTGCTACCAAGCGCTGGCACATCGCCAGGCCGCTGACGAGCACCACCGTAGGGATCGCTAAGCCGGGATGGCCGCGACTGTTAAATTGTGTTACGAATTGCATCATAATAGCCATACGTGCCAAGCGGCCTACCACCTATGCCGCCCGGATCGACCGCCCTCAAGAAAGGAAGCCTCATGTCCTCACCACCCGCCGGCGAGCAGTTTCAGTCGCTGCTGCGCGATTTCGCCCAGGCTCAAGGACTGCAGGCCGCAGAGGACGCTTGGGGACTGGAGTTCGAGGCCGATGGCAGCACCGTACTGGTCATGGCCCATCCGCGGCAAGACGAGCACCTCATGGTCGAGGTGCAGGTCAGCGACCTGTCAGAGCGGGTCGAGCCCCTGAGCGCCGCCACCCTGATGATGCTGCACCAGATCAACGATACCGCCCGCCTCGAGCATGGCTGGTTCATCACCATCAGCCCGGAGCAGAGCCTGTTGATCCAGCACAGCCAGCCGGTGGCCCAGACCAATGCCAACCAGCTCGAAGCTCTGCTGGCCGAAGGCATCGACCGGGCACAGGCCTTGCTCAGCCTGATTGATCTGCCCGCCGGCGAGGTGGCAGAAAGCACCTCTATGCAGGCCGAGAGCCACCATTTCATTCGCGGCTGATCTACCGAATACGGGCTGGCCCTCACCCCTCGCACCCAGTAGCCCCTCCATGGTCACCGCCATCAGCGGTTCAGCCGGACAACCCATACGCGGCCTACAGGGCGTTAAACAGCTCAGTCAGTCGGACGCGAGCAACACCCTGAGCCAGCTGAGCACCCAGATTCGAGGCAAAAGCGGGGTGCTCAAGCTGATGCACACCAGCAAAGACCGCGACATGGTCTTTGAACGCAAGAGCGGCTACCAGTTCTGGGCCCGCCGTTCGGGCAAGATGGAACAGACCGCCCAGGCGCTGCGAGCCCTGTACCAGCAGGCCGGCCTATCACCGGCGGCGCAGCGCCAACTCGATGCCTACTTGAACAAGCATGGCAACCGGGTCGGCGGCAGCGGACTGGCCAATCTGATCCAGACCCATATGAGTGGGGAACTCAGCCCGACCGTGATGGCCAGGCAGTTGCCACAACTGAGCACCTCGATCAGTGGCGTGATCCGCAACGCGCTGTTCGGCACCGCCGCCGAACGAAGGACGGTCAGTGCAGACGACGTCAAGGATCGCGACCTCGACCGCCACAGGGATCGCAAGGCTTACCTGGAAAGCCAGCCCGAGGTCAACGCCAACTACACCATCGGCGTCCAGCAACTGCACGGCATGAGCCGATCGGCTCACCCCGACCGAACGGCCTTCGACTTGACCAAACCCATCGTGATCTTTTTTGGTGGCTCAGGCGCAGCCTGCGAAGCCTATTCCTATCCAGCCGCACTGCGCACCGGCCCGAACAAGGATACCGGCGGCCTGAACTTTCTGGCGGTGGACTACCGCGGCTTTGGTCGAAGCGCCGATGTGGCCGTGACGCCGCGCACGGTTTGTGACGACGGCAAGGCCGTGTATCAGCATGTCTTGGACCTGGGCTTCAAACCCGAGCAGGTGATCCTGCGCGGTCACTCCCTGGGCGCGGCCGTGGCCGGGCAGATTCATGCCGAAGCCGAACTGCGCGGCCAGGCCCTGGGTGGTGTGGTCTACGACCGGCCCATGACCTCTGCGGCTGGCGTGGCGGGGGCGCTGGCCGGGCAGATCGCCAAATGGTCGGTGGGCGATTTCGGTGCCCAGTCTTGCCTGCAGAGCATGCCGCGTAATCTGCAAGGGCAATTGCTGACGCCCACCCGCATCATCATCGACAGCAGCACCATGCACGGGCCCGGTGGGCGTCAGATGGCCGCCCAGACCAATATGAGCGCCAAGACCAGTTACATCACCACCGGTCACCAGGACTTTTTAGAGGCCAATTCCCAATTCGAACAGTTCATGGCCAACCGCCAGGCCGACGTACCACCGGGGGACCCCCCTCCCATCATCAGGGAAGACTAACAGTCTGACCTTTTCACAGCCACCAGTTACCAGAGCGGGCCAGCATCTTCTTGAGACCCAGGTCGTGCTCCACATGGCCCTGGATATGGTGAGCCGGAATGGTGAACTCCACCTCGATGTTCTCGGGCGCGCCAGGGATGCCATGAACGGCATGGGGCCAGGCCGGTGCATCGCCGAGGTACAGATAGCCAGTCACCACATGACCAAGCATGCTCTGCACCGGCCACAGGCCCGCGTACTTGCGCAGCAAGCCGAAGGTGCGCAAGGTGTAGGTCTCAAAGTTTTTACCGCCCCGGTAGCGCACATCCTGCGGCAGCAAGAGGTCGGGGTTGAGTCCGTCCATGCCCAGCACCTGCTCGCCGGCTTGCACGATGAAGCCGCCACCATGCGCCACCACAGTGCGCTCGTATTCGGCAAGCGCCTCGGCG
>JAXITB010000430.1:0-2480 GCA_034680305.1 Polaromonas sp.
AAAACTCGAGATCGACTACGGCGGGCGCTTCAAGCTGGTCAAGATCAACTCGGACGACGAGCAGCAACTTGCGGGGGCCTTCGGCATACGCAGCATCCCCACCTGCGTACTGCTCATCGGCGGCCGGCCGGTCGACGGTTTTGCCGGTGCCCTGCCTGAAGGCCGGGTGCGTGAATTCCTCGATAAACACCTGCCCAGCGACGAGGAAATGCAGGCGCAGGTCGATGCCGAGCAGGCCCAAGAACTCATGGACGACGGTGACCTGCAAAGCGCCCTCGACAAGCTGGCCGAAGCCCTGGCCACCGACCCGGCCAATGACGACACCCGCTTCGACTACGTCAAGCTGCTCATTGGTACCGGCCAGTTGCCCGAGGCCGCGCAGGCCCTGGCCCCGACGCTCTCGCGCATTCCGGTGCCGCTGCGTTTTGAGGCGCTCAAGCACTGGTTGGCGGCGCTGGAATTTGTCACCACCGACCCCAAGGGCAGCTGGGCGCTCGAGCAGTTTGATGCGGCCATCGCGCAAAACAAGCGCGACTTTGATACGCGCCTGGCCAAGGCCCGCATCCTCATGGCCGCAGGCCAATGGACCGAGGCCATGGACGAGCTGCTCGAGATCGTCATGCGCGACAAGAAGTGGGCCGACGAGTTGCCCCGCAAAACCATTGTCGCCATTTTGGAGCTGCTCACACCGCCCAAACCCAAGGCTGCTCCCGGCACCCCAGGCAAGACGGCCGCCGGCATTGAGTTGGTGGGCGCTAAGGTGGTCCAGGAAGATCCGCAGGCCGCGATGGTCTCGAGCTATCGGCGCAAGCTCAGCATGATGCTCAACTGAGTGCCGATTCGCCGGTCCTCGGCAGGTCTGCCGAGAGCAGGTGGTCGTGTTGCACTCTCCCCAATTGAGCGGCCTGCTCAGAGCCAGTGCGGGCGCTGCCCCCGGCGATGGGCTTTGTCTCCTGTGGGAGCGCCGCCCTCGGCGCGATGCGGCGTTTGATTAGGCGCTGCATCGCCGCGAGGGCGCGGCTCCCACAAAGATAAGACCAAAGACAAGAAAGATCGCCGAGGTGGCGCGGCTCCCACCCCGCCAACTCCCATTCAGGCCAGCTGAGATCTTGTGAGACCTCAGCCCCTATGTCCGCCGCTTGAAAAAGCGCGCACATTCTGTTTGCAGCCAGCCCAGGAACTGTTCGGTGGCTTCAGTGGGTGCGGCGGTTTTTGGCAGCAGCGCGTAGTAGCTCGATGTATGCGGGCAGTCGTGGCCAAAAGCCTGAACCAGCTCGCCGCGCTCGAGCAGGCTGTCGGCAATCGAGCGACGGGTCAGCGCGATGCCCAGACCCAGGCGGGCCGCTTCCAGCAGGTGGGTGGAGTCGGTGAACTCCAGGCGTGCCGCTGGCCGTTGGACATCACCCAAGGGGGCGGGCAGACTCGACAGCCAACTGGCCCAGCTTTCTTGTGACTGCAGCAGCGGCAGGCGTAGCAATTGTTCAATGGTCTGCGGCGCTCGCTTGCCCAGCAGCTTGGGCGCGGCCAGCACCATGAGGCGGTCGCCCATCAAGGGCCGAACCACCGCATCGGGCCAGCTGCCATGCCCGAAGCGGATGGCGCAGTCCACGGTGCCGGCCCCCAGATCCACATAGTCCATCGAGCCGTGGAAAACCAGACGGGTCTGCGGGAACTGGCGGCAAAAGCCGGGCAGGCGTGGCAGCAGCCAGCCTTGCGCCCAGGAGGGCAGCAGCGAGACGCGAACCACCCGCGTGCTCGCCCTGGAGCGGCCTTTGAGGGCGGTGCTCTCGGTGGCGCTGGCGATGTCATCGAGCGCTTGCCGGATCTGGTAGCCATACAGGCGCCCCTGTTCGGTCAGGATCATGCGCCGACCCTGACGCTCGAGCAGGGGCAGTTGTAGCACCTCTTCGAGGGCGCGGATTTGGTGACCGACGGCGCCCGGCGTCAGGCTCAGCTCTTCGGCGGCCGCCTGCACGCTGCCCAGGCGGATGAAGGCCGCAAAGGCACGCAGGGCGGGCAAGGGTGGGATGCGGGCGGTCATGCAAATGAATTCGTCAATTGAGCCAAAAACATTCGCTCATTGTCGCGCCTCGTTTTTCTAGACTGCCTCTGGCGGTGGCCAATGCCTGTAGGGGCAGCAGCCCCGAAGCCGCATCAACCCAACTGACCGAAGGACCGACCATGCTCATCGACGAAATCCGCTCTTTTCTCAACGACTATTTTGAAGTCTTGCAGACGCAAGACATGGCCCTGTTTGACCGCGTTTTTCACAAGGACTGCGTCTTGTATGCCCAGCAGGACGGCGCCCTGGTGGTGCGCCCCTTCGCGGTCTACCGCGAGATGGTGCAGGGCCGCGCCTCGCCTGCTTCGGGCGGCTTTGCCCGCAGTGAAGAGGTTTTGCTCATCGACGTGCTCTCGCCGACCATGGTCACCGCCAAGGTCAGGCTGCGTCTGTTCAATAACATCATGGAAGACCACCT
>JAXITB010000431.1:0-2462 GCA_034680305.1 Polaromonas sp.
AATGATGGTCGGAGTACAAGGATTCGAACCTTGGACCCCCTGCTCCCAAAGCAGGTGCGCTACCAGACTGCGCCACACTCCGACTGAAACTCGATTATACCCAGTGACTCGGCCTCAGCCGGTCTTGCAGGCCCCGACTGCAACCTGACCGGGCTCCTGGTGCCCGGCTGAGCGGGCCGAAAATTTGTTCTCAGACTGGGTGAAACCACTAGGGCGCCCCGCTTCGCGCACCCCTAATATGAGATGGTGGATGGTCTGTAACGATTCCATGCATGGGAATGCAACCCGCCCGGGAGCCCCGAAGGGCTCAGACGAGCAAGTGGCAGACCCGCTTGATTCCTGATGAAGATTTAACAGCCGCCGGCACTGCAAGGTCCGGCGGTTTTTTTTCGCTGGTGACCGACAGCTTCTGGTGCCAGGCACGCCGGGCAGCGGATCAAAGCAAGTCGCGCAACTGAGCTGCTGCATCAAAGAGCAGGGGCAGCCATTCGGTTTCGATGGCCGCGTCCTGCAAGCGCGCGGCAGTGCTGACCACATTGAGCGCGGCCACGGTCCGCCCTTGTGCGTCGCGCAGGGGCACAGCGAGCGCGTGGACACCCAACTCATGCTCCTGATGGGCGACGCAAAAATCGTCACGGCCGGCTTGCGCCACCGCCCGCTTGAAGGCGGCTGAATCGGTCAAGGTGTGGGCGGTCAGCCGGGGCAGCCGGCCATCGACCAGACGGCCCGACAGCCATGGGCGGAACTGGGCGGCAGGCAGATTGGCCAGCAAGATGCGTCCGGTGGAGGTGGCGTGAGCGGGCAAGCGAGCACCCAGATGCAGGCCGTAAGCCTGGGCCACCGCGACCGCCGGGCTGCCGCTGCGCAGCCCGTGGCCGCTGCGCCCGACGATCACCACCTCGTGGCCGTCGAGCACCGCCACCGAAAACGATTCGCCCGTCTGGGCCGCCAGTCGGTTGAGCGTAGGCTGCACCGCCCTCGGCAGGCGAGAAGTGGCCAGGAAGCTGCCCGAAAAGCGCAGCACCTTGGCAGCCAGCCAGAAGTAGCGGCCATCGGTTTCCAGATAGCCCAGATGAGCCAGGGTCAGCAAGTGACGCCGGGCGGCGGCCCGCGTGATGCCGGCCCGCTCGGCCGCGAGCGTGGCGTTCAGGCGCTGGCGCTGGGCGTCAAAGCTTTCGAGCACCGCCATGCCCTTGGCCATGCCTTCGATCAGGTCAGCTTTGGCGATGGCGGGCATGACTGGCGTTTGAGCGGCTTGGGAGGTGGCGACCATTGCGCGATGATCGCACAACTGCAACGATGATCGCGCAAATTCGCCCAAGCCCCCGATGACGACAGCCCGGCCGCCTTCTAAGCTACAGACCTTTGAGCCCCGCTCAACGGGCGTGATGCCTGCCCCCCTTTTGGAGCCTCCCATGAGCACTGCCCTCACCCCCAAGCGCACCCAGGTGGCCATCATCGGCGCCGGCCCCTCGGGCCTGCTGCTGGGTCAACTGCTGCACCGCGCCGGCATTGATGCCATCGTCATCGAACGCCAAAGTCCCGAATACGTGCTCGGCCGCATTCGCGCGGGCATCTTGGAGCAAATCACCGTCGACCTGATGCACGAGGCGGGCGTGGGACAACGCGTCGAGCGCGAGGGCACGGTTCACCACAGCATCGAGCTCGTCTTTGCCAACACGCGCCATCCCATCGATGTGACCGGTCTCACCGCTGGAAAGGTGGTGACCGCCTACGGTCAGACCGAACTCACCCGCGACCTGATGGAAGCGCGCGCGGCCGCTGGCCTGTTGTCCATTTACGAGGCCGCGCAGGTGCAGGTGCTCGACTTCGAGAGCGGCAGTCCCCGAGTGCGCTACGAGAAAGACGGCCAGACGCATGAGATCGCCTGCGACTTCATCGCCGGTTGCGACGGCTTTCATGGCGTCTGCCGCGCCAGCGTGCCACCCGGCGCCATCAAAGAGTACGAGAAGGTCTACCCCTTCGGCTGGCTGGGCATCTTGGCCGATGTGCCACCGGTCTCGCCGCATGCGATCGTCTACGCCAACAGCGAGCGAGGCTTTGCGCTGTGCTCGATGCGCAGCCTGACGCGCAGCCGCTACTACGTTCAGTGCCCCATGGACGACAAGGTCGCCGACTGGAGCGACGAGCGCTTTTGGGATGAACTGCGCCGCCGGCTCGATCCGGACCTGGCCGAGCGCATCGCGGTCGGCCCGAGCATCGAAAAAAGCATCGCGCCATTGCGCAGTTTTGTCGCCGAGCCAATGCGCTTTGGCCGGCTGTTCCTGGCCGGCGACGCGGCCCACATCGTGCCGCCCACCGGCGCCAAGGGCCTGAACCTGGCGGCCAGCGACGTGAAGTACCTCTCGAGCGCGCTCATCGAGCACTATCAGGAAAAAAGTGACGCCGGCATCGACCACTATTCCCAGAAGGCCCTGGCCCTGGTCTGGCGGGCCGAGCGC
>JAXITB010000432.1:0-2443 GCA_034680305.1 Polaromonas sp.
CCCGCCGACCGGCCCACAGCGACCGGCGCCCAAGTCGGCATGCTCAGCCAGACGATGGCCTTGATGCAGGACCCCTGGGTGCGCAAGATCTTGGGCTTTGCGGTGTTTCAGGGTGCAGCCGGCTTTGGCACCTTGGCCATCGTGGCTTCGCACCTGCATGAGGTGCACGGGCTGTCCCTGTCATCGGCCGGCGCCATCGTGGCACTGATGGGTCTGGGCGGCATGAGCTACATGGCCCTGGCCCGACCGCTGATCGCCCGGCTGGGCGAGATGGGCATGGCGGTGACGGGCGGGTCGGGCATTGGGCTGGCCATGGCGGTGCTCGCCCTGAGCCCCTGGTGGCCCATCACCCCGCTGGCCATGTACCTGGGGGGCTTTTTCTTTTTCATGCTGCACAACACCCTGCAGACCCTGGCCACGCAGATGGCTCCGCAAGCCCGAGGGATGGGCGTGTCGATATTTGCGACCGCCTTGTTCTTGGGTCAGGCCGTTGGCGTGGGCGTGGCCGCCGCCGTGATGGACCACTGGAGCTCCAGCGCCGTGCTGATTGGCGCCGGACTCACACTGGCCAGTCTGGGCGCCACCTTGCGCTGGCAGTTGCGCTTGCGCAAGGCTTGAAGCGCCAAAGCGCGGCTCAGCGCAGGCGTACCTGAACCGGCTGACCGACGGCCAGCACGGCATCGAAACCTTCGACCACCCGCAGGTTCATGCCAAAACTGATGGCGCCGTCGAGCCTGGGGTCGGCCCGATAGCCCCGCAAGGTCTGAAGCACGCCTGAGCCGGCCTGGCCAGTTTGCGGATCGACATCGACCATCTGGCAGCGGCTGCACGGTTTGACCGGCTGCAGTCGCACCGGGCCCTGCTCGGTGACCACGGTCAGTTCGTCGGCGCGGTCTTCGTCATGGGCCTGCCACTGGCCCGCGGCGGCCAACACGATGTTGGGCCGAAACCGCAGCATGTCCACCGGCGCTTGGCCGGCTTGTTGCAGGCGAGCATTGAGCGCGTCCAGGGAAGGCTGGCCCAGCAACATGAGCGGGAAACCGTCGCCAAAGGTGTTGAGCACGGTGTGGCCACCCGTCCAGCGGCGATCTGAGGGACGCTCGAACTGAGGGTCGAAGCGCACCAGGCGCACCGCTTGGCCCAAAAAGTCGCTGAACCACTGGGCCGCCACCGGTCCCATGTCCCAGGCATCGATCGGCTCGTCCCAGAGCCAGACCTTCATCGGGCCCTCCACGCCCTCGAGCGTCAGGTGCAGGGACAGCATGCCCGGGGCGCGCAGCACCAGGTCAGTCTGGCGCAGCTGCGGCTGCACCAGCGCCAGGCGGGGCCGCTCCCGCTGCGAGACAAATTGCCCGCGTTCGTCAACCACCATCCAGGTGCGGTCCAGGTCCAGCCCCTGGTCAGTCAGCGCCACCTGCCTGAGCGCCACCGGGGCGCAGGACTTGATCGGGTAGATCATCAGCTGTGAAATGACCGCTTGGGTGTCGATGGCAGGGGCACTCATGGGTGTATCAGGAGGTAAGGAAGCGGCTGATTTTCACCGGCTTTCTACAATGGGGCATGACCCAGCGTTTTGATGTGTGCATTCGGGGCGACGGCATCGTCGGCCGCAGCTTGGCCTTGCTGCTGGCGCGAGAGCGCCTGAAGGTGGCGATCCAGCGCGGCGGCGGGGCGGCGACGCCCCAAGATGTGCGCGCCTACGCGCTGAACCAGGCCTCGCGCCAATTGCTCGAGCGGCTCAGGGTCTGGCCGCAAGCGTCGCAACCCACCCCGGTGACCAGCATGCAGGTCTGGGGCGATGAGGGCGGCTTCATGGCCTTCGAGCCGCCGGCAGGCACGGGCGAGCTGGCCTGGCTGGTGGCCGCCACCGCCCTGGAGGACACGCTGGCCCAAGCCCTGCGCTATGCACCCGAGGTGAGCGTGCTGGAGCCGGGGCCGCCGCCCCAGGCGGCCCTGACGGTGGTCTGCGAAGGCCGCGACAGCGGCAGCCGGCGCGAACTGGGCATTCAGTGGCAGGCCAAGCCCTATGCCCAAAAAGCCTTGGCAGCGCGGCTGCACAGCAGCGTGCCGCACGGCGGGGTGGCGCGGCAGTGGTTTCAGGGCACGGACATCTTGGCCCTGCTGCCCATGGGCGGTGTGGGCGGACACGAGCTGGCGCTGGTGTGGTCGGTGCCGCTGACGCGCGCCGATGAGCTCTTGGCCCTGCCCGCAGGCGCCTTCACTCAGGCCCTGCAAGCGGCGGCCGGCGAACAGGTGGGCCAGCTCGAACTGAGCAGCCCGGTCATGGCCTGGCCGCTGCAACTGGCGCGGGCAGACCGCTGGGTGGCCCCTGGCTGGGCGCTGGCGGGCGATGCGGCGCACACGGTGCATCCGCTGGCCGGGCAAGGCCTGAATTTGGGCCTGGCCGATGCGGCCGAGTTGGCGCGCGTGGTCGGCGAGCGGG
>JAXITB010000433.1:0-2441 GCA_034680305.1 Polaromonas sp.
CCGCTGTGGCACTCATGCTCTGCGGTGGTCAGGGCAACGTGAGCGTGACCGCCAATATCGCGCCGCGCCAGATGCACGAGCTGTGCACAGCGGCGCTGGCCGGTGATGCGCAGCGCGCGATGCAGATCCAGCTGTCTTTGCTGCCCCTGCACAAACATCTGTTCGTCGAGGCCAACCCCATTCCGCTGAAATGGGCCATGGCCCGAATGGGCCTGTGCGGGCCGGCCATGCGCTTGCCCATGACCCCTCTTGAGCCAGCCAACCAGCCCGTGGTCGAGGGCGCCCTGCGCGCCAGCGGCCTGCTCTGACCCGACACCGCACCACAGACCCGCGAGGACTCCCCGTGACCCTTTCTTTTCGAGCCAGCCGCCTGCGTGTCAGTTTCACCCTCTCTGCTCTGCTCGTTGGCCTCAGTGGCTGCTCCACCCTTGGCGACATGGTCAGTGGCGACAAAGTTGACTACAAGACGGCCGGTGGCAAGGGGCCGTCGCTCGATGTGCCGCCAGATCTGACCCAGTTGTCGCGCGAAGCGCGCTACGTGGTGCCAGGCGAGGCCGTCACCTCCAGCGGCTACCAAGCCGGGCAGGCGGCCAGCAGCGCAGGCAGCACAAGCACCGCGCCAACTCAGTTGGGCGATGTGCGGATCGAACGTGCAGGCAATCAGAGATGGCTGGTGGTCAAGCGGCCGCCTGAAAAGCTCTGGGAGCCGGTCCGAGAGTTTTGGCAGGACAGTGGCTTTTTGCTGGCAGTCGAACAGCAAAACACCGGCATCATGGAAACCGACTTCGCGGAAAACCGAGCCAAACTGCCGCAAGATTTCATCCGACGCACCATTGGCAAGGTGTTCGAGGGTCTGTACTCGACGGGCGAGCGTGACAAGTTCCGCACCCGCCTGGAGCGCAATGGAGACAGTACCGAGATCTACATCAGCCACCGGGGCATGGTAGAGACCATACCGAATGCGAGCACCGCCACCACCGTCTGGCAACCCAGGCCGGCCGACCCGGAGTTGGAGGCTGAATTTCTGCGGCGTCTGATGGTCAAGCTCGGTGTGCCGCAAGACCAGGTCCGTGCCGTGGCTACGGTGAACCAGCAACCAGTGGCGCAGGTGGCCAGTGCGGCGGGCAATCAACCGATCCTCCAGATCAACGAGGGCTTTGACCGAGCTTGGCGTCGGGTGGGGCTGTCGCTCGATCGCACCGGCTTCACGGTCGAAGACCGCGACCGCTCCCAAGGCCTGTACTTCGTCCGTTATGTCGAGCCCACGGCCGACAAAAAAGACCCGGGCTTCTTTGGCCGACTGTTCAGCAGCGCCTCAACGGCGGCACCCCTGAAGTACCGCATCGCCGTGCGCAGTCAGGGGCAGACCAGTACGGTCTCGGTTCTCAACGCCGAAGGCGCGCCCGATGCATCGGCCAATGCCAGACGCATCGTGCAGGTGATCGCCGACGACCTGAAGTAAACCACCGGTGCTCAGACTGCGCAGCCTGGGCAGTGGTAGCACGGGCAACGCAACGGTCATCGAAGCGGGACATCTGAGACGCCGCAGGCTGCTGGTGGACTGTGGCCTGGGCCCAAGGGTGCTCCAGCAGCGACTGGCCCAAGCAGGTCTGACACTGGCCGACATGGATGCCATGTTCATCACCCATGAGCACGGCGACCACATCGGCTGTGCCCACCGGATTGCCACCGAGCACCAAATTGCGATCTGGATGAGCGAAGGCACTTGGCTGGCTTGCGGCGCCCCCGACTATGGCGGCCTGCTGCAACTGGTCAGCGATGGCCAGCAAATTGATCTGGGCGAATTGGCGATGATCCCGTTTGCCGTCCCACACGATGCCCAGGAGCCGCTGCAACTGCTCTGCACAGACGGCCAGCACCAACTGGGCGTGCTGACTGATCTGGGCCATGTGAGCGATGCGGTGCACGAGCGCCTCAGCGGCTGCCATACCCTGCTGCTGGAGTGCAACCATGATCGGCAGATGTTGGCCGATTCGAGCTATCCGGCCTTCCTGAAGCACCGGGTTGGCGGGGACAAGGGCCATTTGTCCAATGAACAGGCGGCCGAGTTGGCCGGGCGATTGCGTGGCGGCCCCTTGAGACAGGTGATCGCGGCCCATCTGAGCCAGAAAAACAACCGCCCTGAACTGGCCCTGCAATCACTGAGAGCGGCGCTGGGCGATGAGGCCGAACTGGCAGTGGCCGACGCACGCCAGGGCACCCGCTGGATTGCTGTGCAATAGGCCCAAACCGGCCCCATCAGGGCCACCGGTGGGCGAGGCTGCCCGTCAAACCCTCAAAGAAAAAGCCGCCCGAAGGCGGCTTTTTCTTTCGGAAGCAAAAAATTACTTCTTGTCGGAGGCTGCGGGAGCAGCAGGTGCGGCCGGAGCAGCGGGCGCCGAAGCGTCAGCAGCAGGAGCCGGAGCCGGTGCGGGAGCAGC
>JAXITB010000434.1:0-2418 GCA_034680305.1 Polaromonas sp.
CAAGCGTTCTAGGCCCATGCCCGTGTCCACACAAGGCGCAGGCAAGCGGGTGACGCAGCCGTCTTCGGCCATGTTGAACTGCATGAACACGTTGTTCCAGATCTCGATGAAGCGGTCGCCGTCTTCGTCGGGGCTGCCCGGCGGGCCGCCCGCAATGTGGGCGCCGTGGTCGTAGAAGATCTCGCTGCAAGGGCCGCAGGGGCCGGTGTCGGCCATCATCCAGAAGTTGTCAGAGGCGTACTTAGCGCCCTTGTTGTCGCCGATACGCACCACGCGCTCGGGCGGCAGGCCGATTTCCTTCGTCCAGATGTCGTAGGCCTCGTCGTCCTCCTGGTAGACCGTGGCCAGCAGCCGCTCGGGGGGCAACTTGTAGACCTCGGTCAGCAACTGCCAGGCCCACTTGAGGCTCTCGCGCTTGAAGTAGTCGCCAAACGACCAGTTGCCCAGCATCTCGAAGAAGGTGTGGTGGCGCGCGGTGTAACCCACGTTTTCCAGATCGTTGTGCTTGCCACCGGCACGCAGGCAGGCCTGCACCGAGGCCGCCCGCACATAGGGGCGCTTGTCGGCACCGAGGAACACGTCCTTGAACTGCACCATGCCGGAGTTGGTGAACATCAGCGTCGGGTCATTGCCGGGCACCAGCGGGCTGGAGGCCACCACGGTGTGGCCGCGGTCGGCGAAAAAGTCCAAAAAGGATTTGCGAATGTCAGCGACACTCATGACGGACTGGGACATGTCGGTTTTCTCTGGAGAACTCAAGCAGAAGAAGGTCCCTGAAATGGGGCTTTCCGGGCGAATCTCCGATTATCGCCGCTCCCACAAAGGCAGGGGTCCTGTGCCGCCAAGGGCGGAGCGCCGACAAAAGGCAAAGCCCATCGCGCCGGGGGCGGCGCTCCCACAAAATACAAAGCCGGTCTCGCCGGGGACTCCCACAAATGGCAAAACCTAACGTGCTGGGGACGGCGCCCCATCCTGGGCCCGATTGCGCTAATCTAGCGCCCCCTGAACCGACCTTGCCGAACACCCCATGGACATGAAAGCCTCTCCCCTGGCCCTGCTCAAGGACCCCAGCCTGCTCAAAACCGATGCACTGATCAACGGCCAGTGGGTCACGGGCAGCACCCGTTTCGATGTGCTGGACCCGGCCACTGGCCTGAAGCTGGCCAGCGTCGCCAATCTGGGCCCGGCCGAGGCTGAGCAGGCCATTGCCG
The DNA here is from genome assembly GCA_034680305.1 of Polaromonas sp. GTDB lineage: Bacteria > Pseudomonadota > Gammaproteobacteria > Burkholderiales > Burkholderiaceae_C > Polaromonas. The sequence continues at coordinate 1,212 of JAXITB010000434.1, forward strand.
CGGCCAACGCCGCCTGGCCGGTCTGGCGCAGCAAGACGGCCAAGGAGCGCAGCATCCTGATGCGCAAATGGTTCGACCTGCTGATCGCCCACACAGAAGACCTGGCGCGCATGATGACCGCCGAAAACGGCAAGCCCCTGGCCGAGTCGCGCGGCGAGGTGGCTTATGGCGCCAGCTTCGTGGAATGGTTTGCCGAGGAGGCCAAACGCATCAACGGCGAGACCCTGCCCCAGTTCGACAACAACCGCCGACTGCTGGTGCTGCGTCAGCCCATCGGCGTGTGCGCGGCCATCACGCCCTGGAACTTTCCGCTGGCCATGATCACCCGAAAGGTGGCACCAGCCCTGGCCGCGGGCTGCCCGGTGGTCATCAAGCCGGCCGAGCTCACACCGCTGACGGCCCTGGCCGCCGGCGAGCTGGCCCTGCGCGCCGGCATCCCGCCCGGGGTGATCAACCTGGTCACCAGCGACGGGCCCGGCAGCATTGAAGTGGGCAAGGTCTTTTGCGCCAGCGATGTGGTGCGCCACATCAGCTTTACCGGCAGCACCGAGGTGGGCCGCATCCTCATGGCCCAGTCGGCCCCGACGGTCAAGAAGATGTCGCTCGAACTCGGCGGCAACGCGCCCTTCATCGTGTTCAACGACGCCGACATCGACAGCGCAGTCGAAGGTGCCTTCGCCAGCAAATACCGCAACGCCGGGCAGACCTGCGTGTGCTCCAATCGCTTTTATGTACAAGAAGGCGTCTACGACGAATTTGTCAAAAAATTCGGTGCCAAAGTGCAGACAGCCAAAGTGGGCAACGGATTTGAAGACGGCGTGAACCAAGGCCCCCTGATCGAAGAAGCGGCCCTGGCCAAAGTTCAGCGCCATGTGGACGACGCCGTGGCCAAAGGCGGCCGCGTGGTGGTCGGGGGCAAGCGCCTGTCCAGCATGGGCTCGGGCCAATTTTTTGAGCCCACCGTGGTGGCCGATGCCACGGCCGACATGCTGTGCGCGAAAGAAGAAACCTTCGGCCCCTTTGCGCCCATCTTCAAGTTCAAGACCGAGCAAGAAGCGGTGGATGCGGCCAACAACACCGAATTCGGGCTGGCGAGCTACTTCTACAGCCGCGACGTGGGCCGCATTTTCCGCGTGGCTGAGTCGCTGGAATACGGCATGGTCGGCATCAACGTGGGCATCTTGGCCACCGAGCATGTGCCTTTTGG
>JAXITB010000435.1:0-2416 GCA_034680305.1 Polaromonas sp.
AGCGCTTCATTGGGGTGGAATGGTCGGATGAACCCACCCGCACCTTCGAGACCGATCTGCTGCTGACCGTCACCAGCAGCAAAGGGGTGCTGGCCCTGGTGGCTTCGGCCTTTGCCAGCGCCGAGGTCAACATCACCCACCTGCAGATGCAGCCGGAAAGCTCGCAGACCACCACCGAGCTGCGCTTTACCATCGCGGTGGAAAACCGGGTGCACCTGGCCGCCGTGATGCGCAGCCTCAAGCGCACGCCGGCTGTACTGCGGGTGCAGCGCGCCCGCGCCGGTCATTGAGCCTCGATTCGGGCAGCTTGGCCACCGGGCTGCCCCTTTGAGTCGACTTGCCTAAGAGGGGCGTGTGGCACAATGATTCGAGATCTAACGATCGACCTGGCTCCTCTTATCTCAGAACAACCGGCGGCGGACCGCACCTCACCATGGCACGGCGCGACCTGACCACCGGCTCCATCCCAGACCACTTTCGGGCCCTGGCGCTGCCCACGGCCATCGGGATGGTATTCACCACCCTTTACAACGTGGTCGATGTCTACTACGCAGGGATGCTGGGCACCGAGGCGCAAGCGGGTCTGGCGATTTCCTTCACCGTCTTTTTCATCCTGTTCGTGGCGGTCGGCGTTGGCTTGTCCAGTGCGATGGGCGCGCTGGTGGGCCACGCCTTGGGCAAACGCTCGGGGCAGGAAGGCCTGATCGCCGCGCAAGGGATCACCTTCGGCGTTGGCGCCTCGGTGTTTTTGATGGCGATCGGCTGGTTGGCCGCGCCGTGGCTGATCGCGCTGGTGTCCGAGCCGGGCGCCTATCGGGACGCAGCCAACCAGTATCTGCGCGTGCTGATGCTCGGCGCGCCGGCCTTTGTCATCGCCTATGTGGCCAATGGCATCCTGACGGCGCAAGGCGATACCAAGTCCATGCAGTACGCCAACATCGCGGCCTTTTTTGCCAATCTGCTGCTCAACCCGCTGTTCATCTTCGGATTCGGCCCGATCAAGGGAATCGGCTTTGACGGCATCGCGCTGTCAACCGTCGTGTCACAGGCTGGGGTGATGGCCTATGTCCTGTGGCGTGCCTTCCACTCCGAGGCAATGGCGGGCCCCCGCCGCTTCAAACCCGAGTTGGCGATGATGAGCCAGATCGTCGGTCAGGCCATGCCCGCCAGCTTTTCCATGGTGGTGATGATGATGGCCGGGTTCGTGATCCAGTTTTTTCTGAAGGGGTTCGGGGGCGAGGCGGTGGCCGCCTATGGCATCGCCCTGCGGATCGAGCAGCTGATTCTGCTGCCCGCCTTCGGGCTGACCGGTGCGCTGTTGCCGATCGCGGCGCAGAACTACGGGGCCGGAAATTTTGACCGCGTGCGGGAGGCGACGATGTTTTGCTTCAAGGCAGGCGTGGTGCTGATGCTGACGGGCTCTTGCGCCCTCTGGTTTGCAGCCGGCCCTGCGATGGCAATCTTCACCAACGATGCACGGGTGATCGAGATCGGCAAGAGCTATCTGCACATCGATGGCTTCATTCTGCCGGTTTATGTCACCTTGTTTGCCATCACCTCCTTGCTGCAGGCCTTGAAAAAACCGATCTACACACTTTGGATCGGCATCTACCGGCAGGGGATCGGCGTTGCGCTCTTTTCTTGGATCTACGTCCAGGTCTTCGACCTGGGCTACCTTGGCATCTGGATCGGAATTGCAACGGCAGTCACCACGGGGCTGATGCTCTCGCTGGCCCTGACGGAACGTCTGGCGCGGGAGCTGATCGGTGGGCTGTTCACCCGCGCGCCTGCCGCCAGGGTCGCTTAGCGCGGGGCGACTCGCAGGCCTTTTCTACCGATACGGCGCGGGATAGGACACCTGCAGTACCTCCAGATGCTGCAGCCCCTGCGGGGTATGCAGGGGCACCTCGTCGCCGACATGGGCCTTGAGCAGGGCCCGCGCCACCGGGCTGACCCAGCTGACTTGGCCGGCCAGGCTGTCGGCCTCGTCAATGCCCACGATGGTCACCGTCTGCTGGCGTCCGTCTTCCTGTGCATAGCGCACGGTCGCACCAAAGAAAATCTGGTCGCCACCCTGATGCACCGAGGGGTCGCTGACCTCGGCAATTTCCAGGCGCTTGGTGAGAAAGCGAATGCGCCGATCGATCTCGCGCAGCCGCTTCTTGCCGTAGAGGTAGTCGCCGTTTTCAGACCGGTCGCCATTGCTGGCCGCCCAATGAACCACCTCGACGATGCGCGGCCGCTCGTTGTCGATCAGCTCGAACAACTCGGCCTTCAGGCGCTCGAAGCCGGCCGGGGTGATGTAGTTTTTTCCGCCAGCCGGCAGGGGCGGCAGCACGCTGTCTTCATCGTCGCCCGCGTCGCTTTCCTTGGTGAAGGCTTTACTCATGCGACAAGAATAGCAGTGCGCTGGCGA
>JAXITB010000436.1:0-2397 GCA_034680305.1 Polaromonas sp.
GGCCCTGGCCGGCCATCAGGCAGTTGCCCATTAAGACCTCGGTGACCAACTCGGGCGCAATCGCGGCACGCTGCATGGCGGCGGCAATGGCCGCGCCGCCGAGATCGTGGGCGGCCAGGCTGGCAAAGTCGCCCTGCAAACTGCCCATGGGGGTGCGGACGGCGCTGACGATGACGATGGGATCAGACATGATGAACTCCACAAAAAAGGTAAAGCTTGAGTTGGGGCTCAGGCGGCTTTTCTCAACTCGCTGAAACGCCGCGCCGGGTCGTAGGGGAACACGTCGTGCACATGTCCATCGATGATGCGCTCCTTGTTGGTCTGCCAAAAATCGGCCTCCAGCAAATCAGCATGGTGTTTCATGAACACCTGGCGCACCGATGGGTTGCCCAGCAAGAAGGGGCCAAAGGTCTCGGGGAACACATCTTTGGGCCCCACGTGGTACCAAACTTCACCCGACATTTCGTCTTCCTCGTTGCGAGGCGCCGGCACACGCCGAAATTGGCAGTCGGTGATGTATTCGATCTCGTCGTAGTCGTAGAACACCACCTTGCCGTGCCGCGTGACGCCGAAGTTCTTCCAGAGCATGTCGCCCGGGAAGATATTGGCCGCCACCAGGTCCTTGATGGCATTGCCGTACTCGATGACCGCCCGCTCGAGCTGAGCCTGGGCGCGCTCGTTACCCGGCCCCGCATCAAAGGATTCCTGCAGGTAGATGTTCAGCGGGATCATGCGCCGCTCAATGTAGACATGGCGGATGATGACCTCGAGGTGACCATCGCCGTCACGGTCGCTGATCTCGATCTGGCTGGGGGCAAACTTGCGGATCTCCTCGATCAATTCGTCCTCAAAGCGCTCGCGCGGAAACGCCACATTGCTGTACTCGAGCGTGTCGGCCATGCGCCCGACCCGGTCGTGCTGCTTGACCAGCAGGTACTTGCCCTGAATCTGCTCGCGGGTGGTGTCCTTTTGCGGCGGGTAGTAGTCCTTGATGACCTTGAACACATAGGGAAAGGACGGCAGGTCGAACACCAGCATGACCATGCCCTTGATGCCTGGCGCGATGCGAAAGCGGTCGGTGGAGTGGCGCAGATGCTGCAAAAAGTCGCGGTAGAACAGGGTCTTGCCCTGCTTGGCCAGGCCCAGTGCGTTGTAGATCTCGGCACGCGGCTTGCGCGGCATCATGCTGCGCAGAAACTGCACGTAGGCCGACGGGATCTCCATGTCGACCATGAAATAGGCCCGCGCAAAGCTGAACAGGATGAGCAGATCATCCTCGCCGAAGAGCATGGCGTCTATGCACAGCTTGCCCTGCGCGTCATAGAGGATGGGCAGAGCAAACGGAATCTCCTGAAATCCGTTGATCACCTTGCCCACCACGTACGCACCCTTGTTGCGAAAGAACAGGCTGGACAGCGCTTGGATCTGGAAGTTGGCACGCAGCTTCATATCGCCCAGACGCTTTTGAACCTGCACCAGCACATCGGCTGCGTCACGCGGCAGGTCGCTAAACGGCTGGCGCAGGTCGAAGGACTCGATCAGCTGAATGATGACCTGGCCCAGGTTGTCGCGCGTCGGGTACCAGGCTTTGTAGGTGGGGCGGGCGGTGGGCTCTTCGTTTTCGATGTACTAGGTGCTGACCGCTGGCCGCACAAAGATGAAGTCGTTGTGAAAGTAGCTGCGGTGCAGGATCTTGGTGGTAACCGAGTTGAAGAAAGTCTCAGCCAGCTCTGGCTGGTGGTGGTTGACCAGCAGGCCGATGTAATGCAGCTTGACCTGGTGCCAGACCTCCATGGGCTGCTCACCGGCCTTGAACTCGCGCTCCAGGCGGGTGGAAGCCTCGCGCACCCGCAGATCGTAGAACTCAATACGCTCACGCTGGGCGCGCTGCTGGCCATGCCAGTCGGCTGTCTCGAACCGGTGCTTGGCGCGGGCCGACTCCCGCCGGAACAGCTCATAGTGCCGGTTAAAGCCATCCATCATCGCCTTGGCGATGTCATAGGCGATGCGGGAGTCCAGGCGCTGGGGAAACATGGCGGTCTTTCTCGGGTACCGGCGATCAAGCCGGCGGGACCAGGCGGGCCTCGAGCCGCACCGCATCGGCGTGGATGGCGTCGATGCGCTGAGGGTCATCAATTGAGATGCGCAGGTCCTTGAGCCGGCCGTCTGACAAGCCGTAAACCCAGCCGTGCAGGGTGAGTTTTTGGCCACGCTCCCAGGCGTCACGCACCACGGTCGATCGCGCCACATTGACCACCTGCTCGATCACATTGAGCTCGACCAACAGATCGCCACGGCGCTCAGGCGCGGCACTGTCGAGCAAGACCCGGTGGCGGGCCGCCACGTCCTTGATGTGGCGCAGCCAGTTGTCGGCCAGGCCCACGCGTACATCGTTGA
>JAXITB010000437.1:0-2381 GCA_034680305.1 Polaromonas sp.
ATGGCCGGTGTCCCTTACCACTCGGCCGAAGGCTATCTGGCACGACTGATCAAGCTGGGCGAATCGGTGGCCATTTGCGAGCAGGTCGGCGACGTCGGGGCTAGCAAAGGTCCGGTCGAGCGCAAGGTCGTTCGGGTGGTCACGCCCGGCACGCTGACTGAAGCCGAATTACTTGGCGACAAGAGCGAATCACTGCTCCTGGCGGTTCATCAGGGCGCGCGCAACCGTTGCGGCTTGGCTTGGCTGAGCGTGACGCAAGGCCAGCTCCACCTGGCCCAATGCGATGGCGACGACCTGCCCGCCTGGCTGGCGCGCATCGGGCCGAGTGAGCTGATCCACAGCATCGATGTGTCACCGGCCTTCGAGAGCCAGTTGCAGGCGGCCGTTGGTTCGGTGCTGTCTGGGCGCTGCCCACTGACCGCCCGACCGCACTGGCCCTTCGATGCCAGTCTGGGCGAGCGTCGCCTGCTCGAACATCTGCGCGCCGCCTCATTACAGGCCTGGAACGCCCAAGACCTGCCCGAGGCGCATGCAGCGGCCAGCGCCTTGCTGGCCTACGTCGAGCACACCCAGGGACGCGCACTGAGCCATCTGCACGGCTTGCAGGTGGTGCGCACCGACGAATTCATCGATCTGCCGGCCAGCACGCGCCGCAATCTGGAGTTGACCCAAACCCTGAGGGGGGAAGACTCGCCCACCACATTCTGGCTGATCGACAGCTGCGTCACCGGCATGGGCAGTCGCCTGCTCAAAAGCTGGCTGCTGGCCCCGCCGCGCCGCCGAGAGGTGGCGCAAGGCAGGCTCGGGGCCGTCGCCCAGCTGCGAGAGGGCCTGCAAACCACGCTGCGCGAACAACTGCGCGGCAGTGCCGACGTCGAGCGCATCAACGCTCGCCTGGCTCTGAGGCAAGTGCGGCCGCGTGAGTTGGTGGCGCTGCGACAAAGTTTGGACAAGGCACAAGGCCTGCGCACCCTGCTGTTGACCCATCGGGAACTGACGCCCATGTTGGGGGCCTTGCTGCAGGCTTTGCAAGCGCCTCCCGATTGCGCCGAGCTGCTGGCCCGCACCCTGCTCGACGAGCCTGCGGCCCTGGTGCGCGACGGGGGCGTGATCCGCGAAGGTCATGACAGCACGCTCGACGAGTTGCGCGCGATCGAAAGCAACTGCGACGCCTTTTTGTTGGATCTGGAGGCCCGTGAGCGTGAGCGCAGCGGCATCGCCAATTTGCGGGTGCAATTCAACCGCGTCCATGGCTTTTACATCGAAGTCACACAAGGCCAACTCGACAAGGTGCCGGCCGACTACCGCCGCCGGCAGACACTTAAAAATGCCGAGCGCTTCATCACCCCCGAACTCAAAGCCTTTGAAGACAAGGCCCTGTCGGCCCAGGAGCGCGCCCTGGCTCGAGAAAAGTTTCTCTATGAGCAACTGCTCGACGAGCTGCAAGCGTTTGTACCGGCCCTGGCGGCGCTGGCCCAGGCCCTGGCCACACTCGACGCGCTGGCCGCCTTGGCCGAACGCTCGCTCACGCTGCAATGGTGCCGGCCGGAGTTCGTGCGCGAACCCTGCATCGCCATCCAGCAAGGCCGCCATCCAGTAGTCGAGGCGCGTTTGGCCGAAACTGGTGGGGGCCACTTCATTGCCAACGACTGCCAGCTCGAGGGCAAGACCCGCATGCAGATCATCACCGGCCCGAACATGGGGGGCAAGTCCACCTACATGCGGCAGGTGGCGCTGATCGTGCTTTTGGCCAGCATGGGCTCGTATGTCCCGGCCAGCCAATGCCGGCTCGGACCGATCGACGCGATTCACACCCGCATCGGATCGGCCGACGACCTGGCCAATGCGCAGTCGACCTTCATGCTCGAGATGACCGAAGCGGCGCAGATCCTGCACACTGCGACCGCCCAGTCACTGGTGCTGATGGACGAGATCGGGCGCGGCACGTCGACCTTCGACGGTCTGGCCCTGGCCGGCGGCATCGCCACCCACCTGCATAACAAGACCCAGGCCTTCACCCTGTTTGCCACCCACTATTTCGAGCTGACCGAATTTGCGGCCAAGCACCATGGTGCGATCAACGTGCACGTCAGCGCGGTGGAGTCGGGCAATGACATCGTCTTCATGCACCAGATCGAGCCAGGGCCAGCCAGCCGAAGCTACGGCATCGCAGTGGCTCGCCTGGCCGGTGTGCCAGCGCCTGTGGTCAACCAGGCTCGCCACGCGCTGCAGGCGCTGGAGGCCGAGCAACAGCAAGCCCAGGTCGACCTGTTCGCTGCGCCGCCGCTGAGCCAGAATCAAGGACCCAGTGCGCTGGACAAGGCCATGCAGGGGATCGACCCCGATGCCTTGAGCCCGCGCGAAGCGCTTGACCTGATTTA
>JAXITB010000438.1:0-2357 GCA_034680305.1 Polaromonas sp.
ACTGGCTCAGTCTCTTGCAGCCCCAGGTCTTGCAGGCCATGCAGGGCTTCATGCTGGGCAGCACAGGCCTGGTGGGTTGGCCCGCTTGCGCGCTCATGGCGGCGGCCCTGGCCTTGTGTCTGTTGCTGGCCTGGCCGCTGGCCCGTGTGCTCGACGCCCTGGCTCTGGGTGAAGACACCGCGCGCAGTCTGGGCATGCCACTGGCTTGGGCCCGCTGGCTTTTGATCACCGCTTTTGCGCTGGCCACCGGTGCGGCGGTGGCCCAGGTGGGACTGGTCGCCTTTGTGGGCCTGGCCGCGCCCCATCTGGTGCGATCGCTCAGCCCGGCCGGGCACGGCTGGCACCTGCCCCTGTCCGTGCTGACTGGCGCGCTGCTGCTCTTGCTGGCCGATTTGCTCGCCCGTGTGCTGATGGCCCCGCAAGACATGCCGGTGGGTGTCCTCACTGCAGTGCTGGGCGGCGGCTATCTGCTGCTGCGCATGTCGCGCTTGAGCGGCGGTGGGGGGCGTTCATGACAGCGGCCCTTCAAGCCCATGCAATGAAGGTGCGCCTGGGCCACCGGCTGGTTCTGCCAGGCATTGATCTGAGTCTGGCGCCCGGCCGCTGGACTTGTGTGCTCGGACCCAATGGCGCGGGCAAGTCCACCCTGCTCAAGGCCCTCGCAGGTCTGCTGCCTGTGGAGGGCCAGGTGAACTGGCAGGGCCAGCCTTTGGCCGGGCTGAGCTTGCGCGAGCGCTCACGTCAGGTCGCCTGGCTGGGGCAGGGCGAACCCGTGCCGGGCGAGTTGCGGGTCAGCGATGTGGTGATGCTCGGGCGCCTGCCCCATCAGGGCTGGTTGTCAGCGCCGAGCGAGCAAGACCGGCTGCAGGTGCAGCATGCCTTGCAGGCGGTGCAGGCCTGGGCTTTGCGTGACCGCCCCATCGGCGAACTCTCGGGCGGTGAGCGCCAGCGTGTGCTGCTGGCCCGCCTGCTGGCGGTGGCCGCGCCTGTGGTGCTCATGGACGAGCCGCTGGCTCATCTGGATCCGCCCCATCAGGTCGACTGGCTTGCGATGATCCGGCGCCTGGTGGCCCAGGGCAGCACCGTCGTCAGCGTGCTGCATGAGGTGGGCATGGCCCTGCAAGCCGACGAGGTGGTGGTGATGCAGTCAGGCCGCGTGCTGCACCACGGCCCTTGCGCCGACCCCGCCGCCCATCGGGCCATTGAGGCGGTTTTTGAGCAACGCATCGTCATTCGGCCCTTGGACGGGCAGTGGGTCGCGCTGCCGCGTTCGGCTTGAAGGCGGCCGGGGCGGCTCTGTTCGGCTTGGGGAGGGTTTGCAGTAACCGGGTTTGTCATCGCACGACCTCACCCGGTCATCGCGAGGAACGAAGCGATCCAGCGACGGCTCTGGCGAAGTCCTGGATGGCCGCGCCCCGCTACGGCGCAAGCGCCTCGCGGCCAAAGGCCACTCCTCGCAGTGACAGCTATGGCCATCTTCGCGATCACCGAGTTTTGCAAATCTTCCTCAGTGCCTGAGGGGTTTGCTGGTCAGCGCAGGCCCGGTTGGCCTTCAGGCGGAGCTTGACGCTGACGAACACGTGTTGGCACAATTGCCAACATGAAGGCAGTGCAGTTGTTGCGCCGGCGTGTGGTTGATGAAGACGGCGGATTCGCTGAGTACGTGGTCTGGCATCTGCCCAAACCGCTGCCGCCATCGACTCATCGATTCAAGTACCGATTGGCCTACGTGGTCGCTCAGGTGTGCGTGATTCGCTACGACAACGAGCGCGGTAAAGGCGATCACCGGCACTGGAGAGGAAAAGAACAGCCCTATGCGTTCTCTGGCCCCCGGCAGTTGCTCAAAGATTTTGAGGCAGACATCAAGAGGTGGAACCGTGAAAACAGTGATTCTTGACGTGGCATCTCGGCAGCAGGCCGCGGATGATTTCGCACGTGCCTGGGAAAGCGGGCATGCCCAGAAGACGGCGCGGATCAGCTTTGAAGCCCCTGAACTGTTGTGGAAGGTCCTGACGGCTCGGCGCTGGGAGCTTCTGAAGGCTTTGTGTGGTGCAGGTCCCGTCTCGATTCGCGAAGCAGCTCGCCGCGTCGGACGAGACGTGAAGACGGTTCATGGCGACGTGACCGCTTTGCTCAATGCCGGTGTTCTCGACCGCAGTGCCTCGGGGGGCATCGAGTTTCCGTATCAGGCGGTCAAGGTCGAGTTCTTGCTCCAGGCGGCCTGATCCGGCGTTCGCCTCAATGCTTGTCCGCTTTGAAATACAGAGCATGCCACCATGATCCACAAACAACGCCTGACCGCCACCTTAGAGGGCGACTTCGTGGTTTTCCTCATCGGCATGCGCATCAACAAGCCT
>JAXITB010000439.1:0-2335 GCA_034680305.1 Polaromonas sp.
ATCTGGTGCTGCGCGAGCAACTCCAGGAGGGGCGTTTCGCCCAGGGCATGCCGGCCGAGATGGAACTGGCGCGCCAGTTCGGCGTGGGCCGGGTGACGGTGCGCCACGCCATGGAGCAGTTGGTGGCCGAAGGGCTCATTGTTCGGGTGGTGGGGCGGGGCACTTTCCCCAAGTCCTCGCCGCGTGCCAGCGCGTCGCGTGACGCTCAAGTCCAGGCGCAACCCACCCGTTTGGCGGGCCTGATGGAAAACATTGTCAGTGCCAGCCGCTCGACCACGGTCAAGGTGCTGGACTGGCGCACCATTGCAGCGCCCGAGGCGGTGGCAGCGGCGCTGCAGCTCGAGGTGAGCACACCGGTCAAAAAAGCCGTTCGCCGGCGCAGTTCGCGTGAAGGCCCGCTTTCGTACATCACCACTTATATGCCGCTGGATTTGGTCAGTCAGATCTCGCGCCGTGACCTGGCCGGCAAGCCGCTGCTGCAGTTGCTTGAAGAAGCCGGCGTGGAACTGGGCCGGGCCCAGCAGACCATTTCTGCCCGGCAGGCCGATGCGGTGGTGGCGCAGGAGTTGGGTGTGGCCATTGGTTCGGCCTTGCTGGCCGTGCGGCGACTGGTGTTCGACGCCCAGGACAGGCCGGTGCAATGGCTCGAGGGCTTGTATCGGCCGGATCGCTACGAATACCACATGGAAGTCTCGCGCATCGGCGGGGTTGATGCGCGCATTTCGGTCAAGGACCAGGGCGGCGGCCTGTGAGGCCGCACCCGATGAACCCGCAGGAGTTGCTGTTGTGAGTACCACCGCCGGGGCCCCGCAGACGCTGGCCCAAAAACTCATCGCCAAGGCCGCTGGTCGATCCCAGGTGGCCGTCGGCGAGATCGTCAATTGCCGTGTCGATCTGGCCATGTTCCATGACTCCTCGGGCCCGCGCCGGCTCAAGCCCATGCTCGAAGAACTCGGGGCGCAGGTCTGGGACAAATCGCGCGTGGTGCTGGTCATGGACCATTACGTGCCCGAGCAGGACGAGGACTCGCGCCGCATCGTGCGCATTGCCCGTCAGTGGGCGGTGGATCAGCAGCTACCCCATGTCTACGACAGTCAGGGTATTTGCCATGTGGTGCTGCCGCAAAAGGGCCACCTCAAGCCGGGCATGTTCTGCGTGGGCGGCGATTCGCACTCGCCCACGGGCGGCGCTTTCGGCACCTATATGTTCGGCATCGGCAGCACCGAGATGCTGGGCGTGGTGGTGACCGGTGAGATCTGGGTGCAGGTGCCCCGCACCCTGCGCATGCGCTGGCGCAACCGACTCGCGCCGGGCGTCACCGCCAAGGACATGATGCTGCACATGATCGGGCGCTTTGGCATGAACGGCGGTCAGTATCAGGCCGTCGAGTTTGCGGGCCCGGCCGTGCAGGCGCTGTCGATGCAAGAGCGCATGACCTTGTCGAACATGAGCGCGGAAATGGGCTCGCAGGTCGGCCTGATTGCGCCGGACGAAGTGACCCGCGATTGGCTTGCGGGCGTCGGCGTCAGCGAGGTGGAGCTCGAAGGCTGGCACACCGACGAAGCGGCCGAGGCCATCACGCATGAGTTTGATGCGGCCACGCTGGCGCCCCAGGTGGCGGCCCCGCACAGTCCGGCCAACACCCGGCCGGTGGGCAGCTTTGACCAGACCGCCATCCAGGTGGCCTATGTCGGCGCCTGCACCGGCGCCAAACTCGACGACCTGCGCGCGGCCGCGCAGGTGCTGCAGGGGCAGCGCTTGGCCGCAGGCGTGCGTCTGATGGTGGCTCCGGCCAGTGTGCAGGATCAGGCCCAGGCCGAAGCCGAAGGCGTGATGGCCACGCTGCGCCAGTCGGGCGCCGAGGTCCTGCCCACGGCTTGCGGCGCCTGTTCCGGCTACGGTGGCAGCATCCCCGATGGTGCCAATGTCATTGCCACCACGGCGCGTAATTTCAAGGGGCGCATGGGTTCGGCCACCGCCCAGGTTTATCTGGCCTCGCCCTACACCGTGGCCGCTTCGGCCCTGCGCGGCCGCATCACCGATCCACGTGAGGTACTGGCATGAGCGCAAGCCACAAGGTCTGGAAGCTGGGGGCTGACATTGATACCGACCAGTTGGCCCCAGGTGCCTACATGAAGCTGGGCTTGGCCGACATCGCGCAGCATTGCCTGGAAGGGGTTCGACCCGAGTTTGCATCGCAGGTGCAGGCCGGCGATGTGATCGCGGCCGGCCCCAATTTCGGCATTGGCTCCTCGCGCGAACAGGCTGCCGGCGCCCTGGTGCAATTGGGGGTGCAGGCAGTCATCGCGCCATCGTACAGTGGTCTGTACTTTCG
>JAXITB010000440.1:0-2332 GCA_034680305.1 Polaromonas sp.
GGCTGGTCACTGCCGAATATCACCACCTGCAGATCGACCCCGATCTGCGGCGCGGCCAGGCCCGCGCCGTTGGCCGCATGCATGGTGTCAAGCAGGTCGTCGATCAGGCCGTGCAAGGCCGGTGTGTCAAAAGCCTGCACCGGCTGGGCCAGGCGCAGCAGGCGCGGATCGCCCATCTTGAGAATTTCACGCACCGCCACTCAACAACTCCTTCAATTGCGCTTCATCGATGACGGGCACCCCCAACTCCTGCGCCTTGGTCAATTTGCTGCCAGCCTCACTGCCTGCCAAGAGGTAGTCGGTTTTCTTGCTCACCGAGCCGGCCACCTTGCCGCCGGCGGCCTCGATCAGGTCTTTGGCCTCATCTCGGCCCATGCTGGGGAGCGTTCCGGTAATCACCAGGGTCTTGCCGCTCAAGGGCAATGCAGCGGCCGCTGCCGCTGGCTCGCCCTCGGTCCAGCACACCCCCAGGGCCCGCAGTTGCTCGACCACTTCGCGGTTGTGGGGCTGGGCAAAAAAGGTGTGAATGCTGCGGGCCACGACCGGCCCGACGTCGGACACCGCCAGCAACTGATCTTCGCTGGCCTGCATCAGCGCATCAATTCGCCCGAAGTGACGGGCCAACTCCTTGGCCGTGGCCTCACCCACGTGGCGAATGCCCAGCCCGAAGATAAAGCGCGCCAAGGTGGTCTGTTTGGACTTTTCAAGGGCAGCGAGCAAATTGCCGGCCGATTTCTCGGCCATGCGTTCCAGGCCGGCCAGGGCGCTCAGGCCCAGTCGGTACAGGTCAGGCAGGTGACGGATCAGGCCGGCATCGACCAGCTGATCGACCAGCTTGTCCCCCAGGCCTTCGATCTCCACCGCCCGGCGCTGCGCATAGTGCAGCAGCGCCTGCTTGCGCTGGGCCGGGCAAAAGAGGCCGCCTGTGCAGCGGTGGTCGGCCTCGCCCTCCTCTCGCTCGGCGGCCGAGCCGCAGACGGGGCAGTGGCTGGGCATGGCAAAGGGCTGGCCGCCCGAGCGGCGGCGCTCCATCAGTACGCTCACCACCTCGGGGATCACATCACCGGCGCGCCGCACGATGACGGTATCTCCCACCCGCACATCCTTGCGGCGGGCCTCGTCTTCGTTGTGCAAGGTCGCGTTGGTGACGGTGACCCCACCGACGAACACCGGCGCGAGCTTGGCCACCGGGGTAAGTTTGCCGGTGCGGCCCACCTGCACATCAATGGCCAGCACCTCGGTCAATTGCTCCTGAGCCGGGTATTTGTGCGCGACCGCCCAGCGCGGCTCGCGGGTCACAAAGCCCAGCTGCTTTTGCTGGGCCAAGCTGTTGACCTTGTAGACCACGCCGTCGATGTCATAGGGCAGGCCATCGCGCTGCTGCCCCATGGCCTGATGAAAGGCCACCAGCTCGTCCGCGCCATGGGCGATGCGGGTTTGCGAGGCCACCGGAAAGCCCCAGTCGCGCAACTGCATCAGCCAACCGTGGTGGGTGTCGGGCACACGCATGCCGTCGGCGAGCACCACCTCGCCCAGGCCATAAGCAAAAAAACTCAAGGGCCGCTGCGCCGCAATGGCCGGATCGAGCTGGCGCACCGCCCCCGCAGCCGCATTGCGCGGGTTGACAAAGGTCTTCTCGCCCTTGGCGCCCTGCGCGATCTTCAGGCGCTGGCGCTCGTTGAGCGACTCAAAGTCGTCGCGGCGCATGTACACCTCGCCCCTGACCTCCAGCACCGGCGGCATGGCGGACAGGGCAGCGTCTGCCCACAGAGGCAAATCCGGAACAGTCGAACCTGATCGGCGGCCCGACTCCGGTAACTGCAGACGCAGCGGGACCTGCCCGATGGTGCGGATGTTCTGCGTCACGTCTTCGCCGACCTCGCCGTCGCCGCGCGTGGCCGCTTGCACCAGCTGACCGTTTTCATAGCGCAGGTTGATGGCCAGGCCGTCGAACTTGAGCTCGGCCACATATTCGACAGCCGCATCCTGCTCACTCAGACCGAGTTCGCGCCGAATCCGAGCGTCGAAGGCCTGTGCCCCGCTGGCCTGGTTGTCGGTTTCCGTTCGGATGCTGAGCATGGGCACCGCATGGCGCACGCTGGCAAATTCAGCCAGGGGCGCGGCCCCTACGCGGCGGGTCGGCGAGTCAGCCACTTGCAGCTCGGGGTGAGCTTGCTCCAGGGCCTGCAACTGGGCAAACCACTGGTCGTAGACCGCATCGGGCACCTCGGGCTCGTCGAGCACGTAGTAGCGGTGGGCGTGGTGGTGCAGTTGCTGGCGCAGCCAGCTGGCGCGCTCAGCCGGCGGGGCCTCAGAGTTCGGGCTCATGTCA
>JAXITB010000441.1:0-2332 GCA_034680305.1 Polaromonas sp.
CCTGTTCGTCACCACCGCCTTGCCATATGCCAACGGCAAGTTCCACATCGGCCACATCATGGAGTACATCCAGGCCGACATTTGGGTGCGTTATCAAAAAATGCGCGGCCATGAGGTGCATTTCGTGTGTGCCGACGACGCTCACGGCGCGCCCATCATGATCGCGGCCGAGAAGGCCGGCCAGACCCCGCAGCAGTTCGTGGCCGACATCGCCGCCGGACGCAAGCCCTACCTGGACGGTTTTCACATCGGCTTTGACAACTGGCACTCCACCGACGGCCCGGAGAACCACGAACTGGCCCAGACCATCTACCGCGATCTCAAAAAGGCCGGCCTGATCGAAACCCGCACCATCGAGCAGTTCTTTGACCCGGACAAGAACATGTTCCTGCCCGACCGCTTCATCAAGGGGCAATGCCCCAAGTGCGGCGCCAAGGACCAGTACGGTGACAACTGCGAGGCCTGCGGCGCGGTCTACTCGCCCACCGAACTGCGAGACCCCTACTCGGCGCTGTCGGGCGCCACGCCGGTTCTCAAGCAATCTGACCACTTCTTTTTCCGGCTCTCCGATCCGCGCTGTATTGAGTTCCTCAAGGCCTGGACCACCAGCGGTGCGGTGCAGCCCGAAGTGCTCAACAAGATCAGCGAGTGGATCGCTCCGGGTGAAGACGGCAAGCCCAAGATGGGCGACTGGGACATCTCGCGTGATGCGCCTTATTTCGGCATCGAAATCCCGGACGCACCGGGAAAATACTTTTATGTCTGGCTGGACGCGCCCATTGGCTACCTGGCCTCGCTGAAAAATTACTTCGCCAAGACCGGCCGCGACTACGAGGCCTTCATGGCCGACGAGGCGACCGAGCAGATCCACTTCATTGGCAAGGACATCATCACCTTCCACACGCTATTCTGGCCGGCCATGCTGCATTTTTCGGGCCGCAAAGTGCCGCGCCATGTGTTCGTGCACGGCTTTTTGACGGTCAACAATGGCGAGAAGATGAGCAAGAGCCGCGGCACCGGGCTCGATCCGCTCAAGTACCTGAGCCTGGGCATGAACCCCGAATGGCTGCGCTACTACCTGGCTGCCAAGCTGGGCCCGCGCAACGAAGACCTGGACTTCAATGCCGACGATTTCATGCTGCGCGTCAACGCCGACCTGGTGGGCAAGTACATCAACATCGCCAGTCGGGCGGCGGGGTTTCTGACCAAGCGTTTTGGTGGCCAGCTCACCCATGCTTTCGACGCTCCGGGCGCTGCCTTGCTCGAGAACCTGCGCTCTGCCGGTGCGGCGATCGGCGAGTTCTACAACGGCCGTGAGTACGGCAAGGCCTGCCGCGACATCATGGCCTTGGCCGATCAGGTCAATGCTTACGTCGATCAGAACAAGCCCTGGGAACTGGCCAAGGACGAGGCCCAGGCCGAGCGCCTGCATCAGGTCTGCTCGGTGCTGATCAATGCTTTTGCCATCCTCAGCCGTTACCTGGCGCCGGTGCTGCCCTCGCTGGCCAGTCAGGTCGAGCAGTTGACCGGACTGTCACTGTCCCGCTGGGACGATGCGCAAGACGTGGGAACCATCTCACCCTACCAACACCTGATGCAACGGGTCACGCCCGAGCAGTTGGAGGCGCTGTTTGACGCGCCCAAAGAGGCATCGCCCCCTCTGGCTGCCGAGGCTGGCACAGGCCAGGCCGCGAACGCCAAGAAATCGGACTCTGACCCCAATTCATTACCCGGCGGCGAAGCCATCGCCCCCACCATCACCATTGACGACTTTGCCAAGATCGATCTGCGCATTGCGCTCATCACCCAGTGCGAGCCGGTGGAGGGCTCGACCAAGCTGCTGCGCCTGACGCTCGATGTGGGCGAGGGGCGGATGCGCAATGTTTTTTCCGGCATTGCGAGCATGTACAAGCCCGAAGACCTGCAGGGCAAGCTCACGGTGATGGTGGCCAATCTGGCGCCACGCAAGATGAAGTTCGGCATCAGCGAAGGCATGGTGCTGGCCGCCAGCCACGCCGACGAAAAGGCCCAGCCCGGCATCCATGTGCTCGAGCCCTGGCCCGGCGCCCAGCCCGGCATGCGCATTCACTGAAGAGGCCGAAGGGGCCCCGATGAATTCGGGCGGGCCTGCCTGATGCAAAATCAGGCGCATCGGACGCCCCATGCTCAGCCTGTCCCGCTTTCGCCCACGCCTGCTCGATGCCTTGCAGGGTTATGGCAGCGAGCGCCTGTGGCGAGACATCGGTGCGGGCCTGACGGTCGGCATCGTGGCCTTGCCGCTGGCGATGGCCTTTGCCATTGCTTCCGGGGCCAAGCCGGAGCAGGGGATCTA
>JAXITB010000442.1:0-2331 GCA_034680305.1 Polaromonas sp.
AGTGGGCCGGAACCTGTGGAACCATTTGGGCGTAGTAGTCCTTGCGATGGACCACCTCCTGCAGCACCCGGGGATCGCGCATGCCGTGGCGTACAAAAAAATCGGCCGTGGCCTGCCCGCCAAAGGAGTCTTGCCGGTTAACGGCCAGACGGGCCATCAGGTAGTCGCTCATGCTGATCCAAAGCGGGGCCGAGAAGCGCTCGCACAACCAGTGGGCCAGGCCCAGGTGGTCGGGGTGCATGTGGGTGGCCAGTACCCGCACAATGGGCAAGCCCCGCAGTTCATGCTCGATCACTTGCTCCCACTGGGCTCGGGACTCCTGGCGATCGACGCAGGTGTCGATCACACTCCATCCTGCCCGCCCGTCGAGCTCGTCGCTGAGCAACCACAGGTTGATGTGGTCAAGCGCAAACGGCAAGCCCATGCGCAGCCAGGCCAGGCCGGGTACCAGCGGCAATGCGCGACCGGCCGCCGGCAGTTGGGCACCCCAGGGGTAATGCAAGGCGGCTTCCAGGGTGTTCATGGGGGGCGCGCAGGAACTGCGTTATATTCTGTGGTTGACGTTTACGTAAACGTCAGTTCGTCATTGTAGGCAAGCTGTCCGGTTTGGCCTGTCGCCCTGGCGCGCATCGATGCCGTTTGCCCTGTTTTTGCTCCGCAGCCCCTATCTTTCTTCGTCTATGGCAAGCACTTACACCATCAGCGATCTGGCTAAGGAGTTCGACCTGACGACCCGGGCCATGCGTTTTTACGAAGACATGGGCCTGCTGCAGCCTCGGCGCGAGGGGCCGGGCGGGCGCAACCGCATCTACAGCGCGCGTGACCGGACCCGGCTCAAGCTCACCTTGCGCGCTAAGCGACTGGGCCTGAGTCTGACCGAGGCCAAAGAAATCATCGACACCTACGAGAGCCCGCGCGACACGGTGCCCCAGTTGCGCAAGTTTCTGGTCATCCTAGACGGGCATAAACGGCAGATTGAAGAGCAGATGGCCGACCTGCAGGCCAATCTGGAAGAAATCAAGGCGCACGAACGCGAGGCCCGAACCCTGCTGGGCAAGGCGGAAAAGCGCCAAGCGGCCTGACAACCTTTGCCTGGAGAGACCGACCATGACCACGACCCCGGCCCCCAATGCCTTGTTTGAGCGGGTGCAGGCCAGTTTTTTGCGGCAAGGCCTGTTGCTTGGACTCGGTGTCCGCCTGCTGCGTGTCGAGCCCGGCCTGTGTGAGCTGGCCCTGCCCTATTCAGACCAGGTCACGCAGCAGCAAGGCGGTTTCCATGGCGGCGCCATCGGCGCTCTGGCCGATGTCGCCGGTGGCTATGCGGCATTGACCACCGCCCCCGAGGGCATGGAGGTCACCACGGTGGAATACAAGATCAACTTCATGAACGCTTTTCAGGGCGGCGAGTTGCGCGCCATCGGACGAGTGGTCAAGGCCGGGCGGCGGGTGATCGTCACCACGGCCGAGGTGCACCACCTCAGCGATGGCCAGCGCCGCGATTGCGCCATCATGCAGCAGACCCTGGCGCCCGTCACCAAAACCTATTGAACCTGTTTCCAAATCCTTTGGGCGCCTTGCCCGGAACACACCATGAACCTGCCTGGACTAGACTTTCAACTCGGCCAAGACATTGATGCCCTGCGCGATGCGGTGCGTGACTTCGCCCAAGCCGAAATCGCCCCGCGTGCGGCCGAGATCGACCGCGATGACCAATTCCCCATGGACCTGTGGCCCAAGATGGGCGCGCTGGGCGTGCTCGGCATCACCGTGGATGAGCAATACGGCGGCGCCAATATGGGCTACCTGGCCCACATGGTGGCGATGGAGGAGATCTCGCGTGCCAGCGCATCGGTGGGTCTGTCTTACGGCGCGCATTCCAATCTGTGCGTCAACCAGATCAAGCGCAACGGCAACGAAGCCCAGCGGGCCAAGTACCTGCCCAAACTGATTTCAGGCGAGCACATCGGCGCGCTGGCCATGTCCGAACCTGGCGCCGGCTCGGACGTGCTGAGCATGAAACTCAAGGCCGAGGACAAAGGCGGCTACTACCTGCTCAACGGCTCCAAGATGTGGATCACCAACGGCCCGGACGCCGACACCCTGGTGGTTTATGCCAAAAGCGAGCCCGAGCTCGGTGCACGCGGCGTGACCGCCTTTTTGATCGAAAAGGGCATGAAGGGCTTTTCCAGTGCGCAAAAGCTCGACAAGCTGGGCATGCGCGGCAGCCACACGGGCGAGTTGGTGTTCAACAACGTGGAGGTGCCCGCTGAAAACATTCTGGGCGGGCTCAACAACGGCGCCAAGGTGCTGATGAGTGGCCTGGACTATGAG
>JAXITB010000443.1:0-2324 GCA_034680305.1 Polaromonas sp.
CCAAGATGGCTAAGCCCATCGGCACGGCATTAAATTCACCCGCCCCGGCGCCCTGAAGACTGTCCTGAATGATTTTTTGGAATACTTGGGACAACAAAGTGGCGATGGCCGAAATCAGAGCCAAGGTCAAAATATTGCCCAGCAGGTTCGACAACCACGAGGCGAAGTAGTTGCGCGTCTGCGGCCAAATGGCCAGCATGATGAACAGCGGGCCGATGGCTAGCATGATGGCGATGCCCACCTTTGCCAGCAGCAAGGGGATCAGACAGAAGATGGCCACGAAGGCGGTGGCTACCCATACGCACAGCGCTCCGAACGCGTAGGATAAGTCTGGGATTCCAATTTGCGATTCGTTGGCCTTGGCCAAGATCCAAAGCGCGGTAAACATAGGGACCTCGGTTTGTCCCTCGTCGATCTTGACCACCACTTTGCCTTGCGTAAAAAGCAGCGCCAAGCTGTCACCGACAGAGGCTGCTTGGCCGTTGGTTAACTTGCTGATGATGAATTCCTGCAGCGCGCTGGAGGCGCCGACGACCACGCTCTGGTAGGTACCGGCTGCAACGGCGATCGAGGCAATGATCACCGTCGAGAGGAACTCTTTGGACAGGCGGCCCAGGGGATCTTGCACCTCACCTCTGGCGATGGCCAGGCCCATGAACATGAGGTACAGCGTTAACCCGGCGATGGCAATGGCCCCCAGACCGGTGGCCAGGGCGGTGCTCACAGCCGCTGAATAGGTGCCCAAGATGCGGTCGATGTCTGCCTCCATCCGGCCCAGGGGAATGACATTCAAGACGCTCATGCGGCCTCCTTGAGAAACACGGGCATCCAGGCTGCGGGGGCGTCGCCCACTTGGGCGCGGATACGGTCGAGCCTTTGAACGCTTTCCTTGTTTCCACTGAGGACTCGGATGACGTTGGGCGAGCCTGCCAGGTCGAATAGACAGATGGCTGATTTGCCGCCTTGCTTGACCAGAAAACACCTCGACTGCTCGGGCAGCGCCCGCACGATTTCGAACTCTTGGGCAGTCAGGCCAAAGAGTCGGTAGTCGTCCCAGAGTGCTTTCGGGTTGGGCAAGAAGATGCCGGTCTGCGTTTGCTGGACCGCCGTTTTTGCCAGCGGCGTGCTGGTCACGTCATCAGGCTGCTGCGTGGTGAGCACGACGATGCCGTTTTCTTTGCGGATGGTTTTGAGTTGGTCCCTGGAAAATTCGAGCAGCGCAGGCGAACTCAGGGGCTTCCAGAACTCTTCCATGAAGAGCGCAAAGGGCCTGCCGTCCTTGAGCTCTTCGGCCGCGGCCAGCAGGCATGAAACGAAGATTCCGCTGATCTCGGCATCGTCAATGAACTCGCTGTAGTCAAAGCCAAACAGGCTGGCCTCGGTCAGCTGCAAGGTGTCTGCTTCGTTGTCTAAGACCCAGGCCAGATCCCCCTGCCCCACCCACCTTCTGAGTCTTTCGGAGAGCGAGTTGCCGCCGGTGGCGGGCAAGTTTTGCGCGACGATGCTCAGCCTGCGCAAGGGCGGCTGAATCAGGTAGACGGTGTCGACCGCCGTGGAGATCCGGTTTTCTTCCTCGGCGCTGAGCGCCAGTTGGCCACTGCGCGTCACGCACAGGGTCACGAGCTTTTTGCAAAAGGATCGGTTGGCCGGCGTATCGGCCCACTGAAACGGGTTGATCCCGGTGGGCATGCCTCGGCGAAAACTCTTGTAGACACCGCCGAAGGCGCGCAGCGCGATCTCGGTGGAGCGATCCATGTCCAGGACCATCACGCGCGCGCCGTAGGCGTTGAGCATGCAGATCAGGAAAGTCTCCAGCGTGGTCTTGCCCACGCCGGTGCTGCCATAGATGCAGGTATTGCCCGGTATCTTCTCGTCCTTGTTGTCTTTGTCTTCGGCCGAGGGGTGGAAGTTGAAATAAAACGGCTGCCCGCTCGGGCTGTCAAACAGGGCCAGGGCATCGCCCCATGGGTTGCCTTTTTTCTTGCCGCGCATGAAGCAGTGCAGCGGCGAGAGCGCTGCAAAGCTGCGGCTGGTCATCAAAGCGACTCGGGTGCGCATGCGCCAATTGCCTGGGCAGTGATAGAACCAGGCCGCCTCGGGGATCGTGGTCTGCTCGACCACTTGCAGGTCGCCCTTGGCCAGAGCGGCCTTGATTTCCTGTCGATCGGTCTTGAGGTCAGCCAGCGTGTCTGATAGCAGAGTCAAGCTGTAGTGGTACTCGCCCACGACCACCGCTTGCCTGCGCAGCTCCTCGATGACTTCCCCGATCTCGGCCACTTCTTGGGCGCTGGCTTGTCCGCCAGAGATCATTTGGGTGCGCTGAC
>JAXITB010000444.1:0-2311 GCA_034680305.1 Polaromonas sp.
GCCTTCGGCGTTTTCAATCACCTTGGTGTTGTTGCCTTCCATGATGGCCACGCAACTGTTGGTGGTGCCCAGGTCGATGCCGATGATTTTTCCCATGATGTTTGACTCCGAAGGTTAAGCAGTTGTCACTGTCGCGAAAGGCGAGCTTGTGGATGATCTTGTGAGGAATGTGTGGATAAGTTGCCAGACTTCAAGGTCTGGGGCCCTTTACTTGGGGGCCGCTACCGTGACCAGGGCCGGTCGCAGTACCCGGTCGGCGATCAGATAGCCCTTTTGCAGTACGCTGACCACGGTGTTGGGTTCCTGCTCGGCGGGCACCATGCTGATGGCCTGATGCTGATGCGGGTCGAATTTGGTGCCAGCCTGGGGTGCGATCTCGAGCACCTTGTTGCGTTCGAGGGCGCTCTTGAGCTGTTGCAGCGTGGCTTGCGAGCCCGCACGGATCTGCTCGATGCTGGCGTCTTTGATCTGCAGACCCGCTTCCAGGCTGTCGGTCACCGGCAGCAGGCTTTCGGCAAAGCTTTCCACCGCAAACTTGCGCGCCTTGGAGACTTCTTCGTCGGCGCGGCGCCTGGCATTTTCCGCCTCGGCCTTGGCCCGCAGATAGCTGTCGGCCAGATCAAGATTTTTGGCTTTTAGATTCGTGATTTCAGCCAGCAAGTCCAGGGTCGAGTCGACGACGGGCGCGAACGCAGGCTCTGCGCTGCTCGGCCCGGCTGAGGCTTCAGGGCCTTGATTTGATTGGTTTTTTTCGGGTTCTGACATGATCGGTGGTGGGTTGAACTCACTTCGTGCTCAGGCACATGGGGGCGGCTGGGGGTATTTCAAGCGCTCTGGGGCAGCCAAGGGTCCGCCGCCCGAAATCGGTGAGGTCCGACGCCTTGTCTGGACTCAGAGGTAGATTTTTTGCAGCAGGGCCATCAGGCGCGTGCGCTCGGCTGCGCTGAGCCGCTGGGTGGCCGCGACTTCGAGTTCGGCAGCGGTGAGCTCGGCGCGCTGCATGAGGGATTGGCCTTCAGCGGTCAGGTGCAGGCCTTGGGCCCGCCCATCGCTTGGGTGGGGTCTGCGCTGGAGCAGCCCTCTTTTCTCAAACTGGGCAATGGTGCCCACCATATTGGGTGGCTGAAGGCCCAGAGTCTGGCATAACTGCCGGGCGGTCACGCCGGGGTTGTGATGGATCAGCGAGAGGGTGGAGAACTCCACCGGCCGCAGTCCGTAGGGGGCCATGCGGTCCAGGAAAACGCCGATCACCGTCAGCGCCGCCCGCCGGGCGTTGTAGCCGATCAGGCTTTCGAGGTAGCTGGCGTCAAGCCGCTCGCTCGGCTCGCTGGTGGCCGTGGCAGCGTTGGGCGCCGTCCCCGCCTGAGAGGCGACTTCGACAGGGTTGCTGCGACTTTTTCGACTGGGCATGCCTACAGCCTGCTTTAGACCCGTGCCGGACTTTCGTCCAGCCGCAACTCGATCATGTTCAGGCGCATCTCGAATTCAGGCAGGATATGCCGGCGCAGCGCGTCTGCGGGAAGTTGCCAGCGGCTGCCGGTTTGGCTTTGAGGAGCGGCCAGTAGCCCGGCCCAGGCCCAGTGCAGCAGGACCAAGGCCACGGCGCGCAGGTAGTCGTCGGCCACCGCGTAGGGCAGACTGACTTCTTGTGATTGGCACAGGCGGGCGCTGATTTGTCGCAGGCGCTCGCAGCGCTGGCGCAGACCCGCGTCGGCTTGTTCCTGCATCAGTTGATCGAGCAACAGCCCGAGGGCTTGCGCTCGGTCGCTGATCACCTTGCGCACCAGCAGGTCGATGGCCTGTACCTCATTGGTCCCTTCGTAGATCATCGTCACACGCGCATCGCGCACGATCTGCTCGACGCCCCATTCGCTCACATAGCCGTGGCCGCCAAAGACCTGCAGGCAGGCGCTGGCCCCCGCAAAGCCTTGTTCACTCCAGGCCGACTTGAGCACCGGGGTGATCAGGCTGCACCAGCGCTGGGCCTGGGCGCGCCGCTCGGGGTCTGCATGGTGCTTGGCCAGGTCCAACTCGAGCGCGGTGCGGTAAGCCAGCACCCGGCCGCCGTCGATCCAGGCGCGCTGGGTGTCGAGGATGCGCCGCACGGCGGGATGCTCGCCGATCAGATCGGCCTGGCCGGCGCTCTTGCCGCCTCCGGGCGCGCGCATCTGCCGCCGTTCGCGGGCGTATGCGTCGGCCTTCTGCCAAGCCGCATCGAGCAGGCCCATGCCCTGCATGGCCACGTGCAGGCGGGCCGAGTTCATCATGATGAACATGGCGTTCAGGCCCTTGCCCGGCTCGCCCACCATCC
>JAXITB010000445.1:0-2302 GCA_034680305.1 Polaromonas sp.
CATGGTGTTGGCGCCCATCAGCAAGGTGTGGCCGTCAGTGGCCTTGGCCACCGCATCGGCGCCGATGTTGCCGCTGGCCCCAGGCTGGTTGACGATGACCACCGGCTGGCCCAGACGCTCGCTCAGGCGCGGGCCCACCGCACGGGCGATGGTGTCCATGCCGGTGCCGGCGGTAAAGGGCACGATGATGCGCACGCTCTGGGTGGGCCAGGTTTGCGCCTGCACACCCAGGCTCAGGGCCGAAACGGCCAGCGCCAGCAGCGCACGCAGGCCTTGCAGATGAAATGTCATGGCGATGTCTCCTTAAATGAATCAATCAAAGCGGGCCAATGCCAAACACCTTCTGGGCATTGGTCTGGAAAAACTTCTTCTTGTCCTCTGCACTCATGTCCATACGGTCGAGCAACTGCACCTCTTCGGTCGCGTACTGATACGGGTAGTCCATGGCATAGAGCACACGGTCAACCCCCACGATGGACTGGGTGAACTTGATGGCCGGCTCCCAGGCCACGCCACTGTTGGTGATGTAGAAATTCTCGCGCAAATAGTCACTCGGGCGCTTGCGCAGGGGCTTGATGCTCTCATAGCGCTGCGAACGCACCGTGGCCTGGTGCATGTAGTCCAGCCGGTACGACCAAAACGGCAGGGCCTCGCCCATGTGGCCGATGATCATCTGCAGCTTGGGGAAACGGTCGAACACGCCGGCGGTGATGATGCGCAGCGCGTGCAGACCGGTCTCGACGCCAAAGCCGTAGATGGCACCGTCGAGCCCACATTCCTGGAACGGCTCGAGCATGTTGCGCGGCAGAGAATTGGGGTGCAGGTAAATGGGCGCGCCATGCTGCTCGGCCGCCGCAAAGATGTCCCAGAATTTCGGGTCGGACAAATACTCGCCATGGGTGTGCGAGTTGATGACCACCGAGTGCATCCCCAGTTGAGTGACGCCGCGCTCGATTTCCTGGGCAGCCGCTTGCGGATCCTGCACCGCCAAGGAGATCATGCCGGTAAAGCGCGTGGGGTGACGCTTGATCGCATCGGCCAAGAAATCGTTGGCCACCCGCGCAAAAGACACGGCGGTGGTCTTGTCCATGATCTGCACGCCAGGTGCCGTCATCGCCAGCACCTGGTGATCGATACCGGCCTCGTCCATGTGCGCCAGTCGGATCTGATCGAGATCCTGAAGGCATCGCATGATGTGGCGAGCCCGCTCACTGGGGCTGCTCATGTAAAAGCCCATCAAGCCCTTGAAGCCCGGATCGACATCGCTGCCGGCGAGGATCTCCTCGTAGATGCGGAACATCTCCGGCGGGGCAAAGGCTTCTTCGGTGGCGATGCGCAGGTAGGGCTTGGTGGACATGGTGGTGCCTCTGGGGGTTGGTGGCTAAAAAGACGAAGAATGATATTTATCCACGAAAACACACACAATAGGCATTTTGAGCGATCACTTTTTCCAGATCGAGAATAATCAACATGGACACGCTGAGCAATCTTGAGGCCTTCATTGCGGTGGCCGACGCCGGCAGCTTCTCCGAAGTGGCCCGCCGCCAGCATGTGGCGCCTTCGGTGATCACCAAGCGAATCGCGCAACTGGAATGGCGCATCAAGGCCCCGCTGTTTGTGCGCAGCACCCGCAAACTGAGCCTGACCGACGTGGGCGAGCGCTACCTGCCGCAGGTGCGCGCCTTGGTGCGCCAGCTCCAGGACACCTTGGCCGGCATGGCCCAAGCCAGCGGCGAACTTGAGGGCCACATCCGAATCAAGGTGCCGACCACCCTGGGCACGCTCTACCTGAGTGATCTGCTGCAGCGCTTCATGAAAGAGCAATCGCGGGTGAGCATGGACATCGTGCTGGCCGACCGCACGGTCAACCCCCAGGAAGAAGGCTTTGACATCGCCATCGGCGCCCTGCCCGAGTTGTATGGGCAGGTGCGCGACTTCAATCTGGTACCGATCGGCCGGCGCCTGTGTGCCGCCCCGTCCTACCTGGCCCGCCGGGGCACTCCGCAGCGGGTGACCGATCTGATCGACCACGACTGCCTGGCCTTCATGACCTCCGGCACTTTCTGGGAGTTCAACACGCCCCAGGGCGTTCAGGCGGTGGAGATCAGGCCCAAAATGCAGAGCAACGACGGGGCCGCGCTTTGCCGCGCCTGCGTGCAGGGGCTGGGCATCGGCATGGTCTCAGACTACCTGGCCCGCTCTGCACTGGCCCGCGGCGAGCTCGTCGAAGTGATGCCCGAGATCCAATTTCCAGACCTCTGGCTCAAGGCCCTGGTGCCGCTCAAGCGCCTGGATGTGCCGC
>JAXITB010000446.1:0-2298 GCA_034680305.1 Polaromonas sp.
CCTCCAGGCGCTGCATCCGATTGCGCACATCCTGGTTGGTGATCGGCTCCGAATTGACGATGGCCACAATGAAGTCCAGCGCCTGAGTGGCCGACGGCACCGGATCTCGCGACTGGGCACGCAGTCCGGTCGTGGCCAGCGCTGCGCCCAACAGGCAAAATGCCGACAGGACGCGAACTCGCCAGGTAAACAGATTAGTCATAGTTGGAATAGCGGCTCGGTGGACTGACCTGATCACGCAGGTATTGGTAGCGGGGAATGTTGTTCTTGAGCGTACCCAGGGGATTGTTGCCGATCCGAGAAAAGCCGACGAGCTCGAGCTGCAGCATGATCTGGGTATTGGCTCGGGTCAGGCCACTGAAGGAGCGTTGCACCACCGCCCGGGCGATCCAGCAGCAGCCATCGTATTCCAGGCCCAGCACGCCGTCGACCAGGCGACCATCGGTGGCGCTGTAGTTCAACCGGCCAACGCTGTACCAGCGCTGCCCGCCTTGGCCGCGACCGGGCCCGAGATCCTGCCCGCGATCGCCCCACAGGTCATTGACCGGCCACTGCCAGCCCACATCGAACTGCTGGCTGCCGCTGTCGCCGGTGGTCACCGGCCGCTGCACCCGATAGGCGGCGCTGAGCACCCGATAAGCGCTGGGGTGATAGCGACTGGACACCGCCGTACGCTGGGACTCGCCGCGCTTGGGGTTGTACTGGGTGATGAGGTCCAGAGCCCACTTCTGCGAAGCGTTGACAGTGGCCCCCAAGATCAGGTCGCTGATGCGTTCGGCATCAACCGGCGGCGCACTGCCGTCAAGCGTGACCCGCTGATCGGCAAAGCGCACCCGCTGGGCCATGCCCACACGCAAGGTCTCGGCCCCGGTCTCGGGCACCAGCAGGCGCGAGGTCAGACCCAGGGTGAGCAAATTGGCATCGGCAATGCGGTCCTGGCCGACAAAGCTGTTTTCAGCAAACAAGGTGGCAAAGCTGAAGCTGTTCTCGGCGCTGTCGTAATTGGGCAGGCGGCTCTGGTCGCGATAGGGGGTGTAAACATAAAAGGCTCGCGGCTCCAGGGTCTGCACGAAAGAGCCGCCGAACCATTGCGAGGGCCGCTCAAAGACCAAACCCGAGTCCAGACTGAAGGTGGGCACCGCCCGACTGGCCGAATTGGCCCCACGCCAGGTTTCAGAAAAGCTGTACTGGGTGGCGTGCAGCTGCAGCTTGGGCGTCAAGTAGCCCGCCGGCCAGACCTGGGCGCTGGCGATCTGGACTCGGCCATACAGGCGATCGGCATTGGCCTGCTGGGTCAGGCTGCGCAAAGCAGAAAAACGGGTGTAATCGGTCTCGACCGTCGTCTCGATCGGCCCCGCGAACTGGCTGTCCAGGCTGCTGGCATGACGCAGCACCAACTGCGGCATGCGGTCATAAGGCGGGACGATGGGCGAGAGCGGGTCTTGCAGCGTCTGCCACTGCAAGGCCCGGATGCTGGCCTGCACCGGACCGAGCGAGCCGCTCAGGCTCACATCAGCGGGCAACAGGCGCTGCGTCAGGGCCTTGCCCTGGCGAGGAAAATCGCGCCAGTAGGCGTCGTCACTGACGCGGTTGAGGTTCAAGGTGTAAGCCACCGCGCCAGCACCCGAGGCGTCCGCGCTCCAACGCCCGCCGTGGTTAAAGGCATAGGACCAACGCTGCTCTTGATTGAGCCGGTCATGGGGCATGTAGTTCAGGCGCAGGCTGCCCTGGTCACTGGCCTCCAGGTAGCGCAACTCCGAGCCCAAATCCAGGCCGCGCTTGCCCATGTAGGTGGGGGTCAGCGTGGCATCACGGTTGGGCGCGATGTTCAGGTAGTAGGGCACGCTCAAGGTCAGACCGCCGGCGGTGTCCAGCGCATAAGAAGGCGGCAGCAGCCCGGACTTGCGCTTGTCGCTCAGCGGAAAGCTCACCGAGCCGGGCCAGGCCAGGACGGTGGTGTCGTACAGCCGCAGGCTCATGTTCTGAGCGCGCCCCACGTCGGCTTCAAAATCGAAATCAAAGCGTTCGGCGGTGAACTCCCAGGCCGGCTTCCAGCTCGCTTCGTTGTCGCGCTCACAGGTGGTGTACGTGGCCGCCGTCGCGCTCATGCGCTGATCGCCCTGAAAGTCAAAGCGTTCGGCTTGGCCCTGGCCGCCGGTCAAGAACCGATAGGTCGGCCGCAGGAAAAACCCCTCGAAGGTGTCGACGCGCAAACTCAGCGCCTGGCCGTCGAAAAGATGACCAGACCGGCTGACACGCACCGGGCCGTCGGCGGTGACGGTCTGGGTGAGCTCGTCG
>JAXITB010000447.1:0-2276 GCA_034680305.1 Polaromonas sp.
ATGCTGGCGCCTTTTTACGCGATGTTCGTCTTCTCCACCCATGAGCGCGCCGACATCTTTCGGGTGCCGCCGCCGCTTTGGTTTGGCGAGCACTTTTTCGACAACATCGGCATCTTGATGAGCAAGATCCCGTTCTGGATCAATCTGGGCTGGTCGCTGTATGTGGGCGTGCTCAGCACCGGGCTGACCTTGCTGTTTTGCTCGATGGCCGGCTTTGCCTTTGCCGCTTACGAATTTGCTTTCAAGAAGGCCCTGTTTGCCCTGGTCATGGCCACCATGCTCATCCCGTCCTTCCTGGGCATGATCCCCTCGTTCATGATCATGGACCTGTGGGGCTGGATCGACCAGCCCCGCGCCCTTTACCTGCCGGCGGCCGCACCGGCCATGGGCATCTTCCTGATGCGCCAGTACATCGAGTCGGCCATTCCGCGCGACCTGCTCGAGGCCGCGCGCATGGACGGCTGCAGCGAGTTGGGCATTTATTGGCGCATCGTGGTGCCGCTGCTGGGGCCGGCCTTTGGCACGCTGGGGCTGATCACCTTCATTGCGTCTTGGAACAACTTCATCGGGCCGCTGGTCGTCATGCGTTCGGTGGAGATGTACACCTTCCCGCTGGCGCTGCGCAGTGTGCAAAGCCCGGTCGACACCCAGTGGGGGGCCTTGATGGCCGGATCGGTGGTGGCTGTTTTGCCCCTGCTGGTGATCTTCATTTTTTCGTCCCGACGTCTCATTGCTGGTCTGACGGCCGGCGCAGTCAAGAGCTGATCCATGTTGATGCAAACCAAAGAACAAGCGAGTCTGTCGAAGTCGGATTTCCCGACCGATTTCATCTGGGGCGTGGCCACCTCGTCCTATCAGATTGAGGGTGGGCACGATGCCGATGGTCGCGCTCCTTCCATCTGGGACACCTTCTGCAAGCAGCCCGGCACCATTGCCGACGGCAGCAGCGGAGAGGTGGCCTGCGACCACTACCACCTGTGGGAACAAGACCTGGACCTGATTGCCAGCCTGGGTGTCAGTGCCTACCGGTTTTCGATCAGCTGGTCGCGGGTGCAGCCCTTGGGGCAGGGCGCTTGGAACGAGGCCGGCTTTGCCTTTTATGAGCGCCTGATGCAGGGTCTGGCCAGCCGCGGCATACAGGCTCACATCACACTCAACCACTGGGATCTGCCGCAGGCCTTGCAAGACCACGGCGGTTGGCTGCATCGCAACACCTGCGACCACTTCGTTCGCTATGCGATGGAGGTGGCGCGCCGCTTTGGTGATCGCTGCGCCAGCCTGTGCACGCACAACGAGCCTTGGGTGATTGCGGTGCTGGGCCACGAACTGGGCATCTTTGCACCGGGCTTCAAGTCGCGGGCCATGTCTATCCAAGTGGCCCACCATCTGCTGCTCAGCCATGGCATGGCGGTGCGCGCCATGCGCGATTCCGGCCTGAGCACCGAGCTGGGCATTGTGCTCAACCTGTCGCCGATTTATCCGGCCTCAGACAGCCCGGCCGATGTGGCCAAGGCCAAGATCGACGATGGGCTCAATGCGCGTTGGTACCTCGATGCGCTGGTCCATGGGCAATATCCGCAGGACGTGCTCAACCACCTGGGCACCGATGCCCCGGCCTTCACCCCGGAGGACATGCGCACCATTGCGCAGCCGCTCGACTACCTGGGCGTCAACTACTGCACCCGCAACTTTTCGTCGACCGGTAACCCCTGGGACGTGCACAGCACCGGCAATGAAGTGACTGACATGGGTTGGGAGGTCTACCCGGAGGGCCTGACTGAACTGCTGTGCCGTCTGCATCAGGACTACGGGGTACGGCGCCTGCGCGTGACTGAAAACGGCGCCGCCTTCAAGGACGTGCTGGAGCAGGGGGCGGTGGACGACGAGCGGCGTGAGTCGTATCTGCAGCGCCACATCTTGGCGACCCAGGAGGCGCTGCGGCAGGGCGTACCGGTCGACGCCTACTTCGCCTGGAGTCTGATGGACAACTTCGAGTGGGCCAGCGGCTATGCGAACGTTTTGGCCTGGTGCATGTGGACTACGCCACGCTCGCTCGCACGCCCAAGCGCAGCGCGCTGTGGTACCAGCACTTTCTCAAAGGCTGAGCGATGGCGCGCATCGAACTCAAGCAGGTGGCCAAGTCCTACGGCAGCCATCAGGTCATCCCCGGTGTCGATCTGACCGTTGAGGACGGCGAGTTCATGGTTTTCGTCGGGCCTTCGGGCTGCGGTAAATCCACCATGCTGCGCATGCTCGCTGGCCTGGAGGCCACCAGC
>JAXITB010000448.1:0-2254 GCA_034680305.1 Polaromonas sp.
CGACTCGAGAAACCGCCCAGCAAGTGGCTAAGCTGCTGGGCGAGCGCCGCCAGCAACATTGGTGGCTGGCAGGCGGCGGTGTTCGCCGGCCGTTGGCGCTCATGCGGTGGTGCCTTGCAGTTACTCGTTGCGCGCGTGTTCACGGCTGTGATACAGTGGAATTACATCTCCCCAGTTGCTTCGGCGGCTGGGCGCGAAGCCACCTTCGGGTGGCTTCTGCATTTCTGGAGTCCGGTTTGCGCACAAATGTTTACGTTGACGGCTTCAACCTGTACTACGGGGCCTTGCGTAGGACCCCACATCGCTGGGTGAATCTGGAGTCTTTGTTTCAGTTCCTGTTGCCCAAGAACACCATTCAGGAAATCAAGTATTTCACGGCTCTGGTGTCCGCTCGTCCGAACGATCCCAGTCAGCCGCAACGACAGCAGCTTTACTTGCGTGCCCTGGCCACGCTGCCCAAAGTGTCCGTGCATCTTGGGCATTTTCTTGTGCATGAAGTCACCATGCCGCTGGTTGTTGCACCTGGTCAGCCGCAGCAGTACGCGCGGGTCATCAAGACAGAGGAAAAGGGTTCAGACGTTAATTTGGCCACGCATCTTCTGCATGATGCCCACATGGATCGTTTTGATGTGGCTGTTGTCGTCTCCAACGACTCGGACCTTCTTGGACCCATCAAGATTGTCCGCAACGAACTGGGTAAGAAGGTGGGTATTCTGAATCCACAGAAGAACCCCAGCCGGGCTATCCTGCCTCACATTGACTTCATCAAGCAAATCCGTTCGGGCGCTTTGGGGGATTGCTATGCCAGCGCAGGCGGCGGTGCTCTCGCAGGCTCTGAGCAGGCCTGGATCAGGTGGTGTGGGAGCCGCGCCCTCGCGGCGATGGGGCGACTGAAGAGGCACAGGCCTTGATGGAAGGCCGCATCGCGCCGAGGGCGGCGCTCCCACAAATTCGAAAACCATCGCGCCGAGGGCGGTGCTCCCACAGGCGCTTGCTTCATCGCGCCGGCAGCACCTCGCCTCGGCATTGCCCAAAACCAATGCGGGCATAGCCTGGCTTTTCGCACCAGCCGGTGAGGGTGACCTGGTCGCCGTCTTGTAAAAACGTGCGTTGTTCGCCGTGGCCCAGATCCAGGGGTTTGCGGCCGCCCTCGGTCAGTTCAATGATGGCGCCGGCTTCGCCTGGGGTCGGGCCCGAGACGGTGCCGCTGCCCAAGATGTCGCCGGGCTGCAGATTGCAGCCGCCGACGGTGTGCTGCGCCACCATTTGTGCGACCGACCAGTACTGGTGCCGAAAGTTGGTGCCCGACAGACGGGTGGCCTCGCGTCCGGCCCGGCGTTGTGCGTCGCTGCTCAGCCAGACTTCCAGTTGGATGTCGATCGCGCCATGCTCGCGGTTGCTTGCGGCCTCCAGGTAGGGCAGGGGCTGGGGGTGATCGGCCGGGCGTGACCACGGCAGGCGGTAGGGCGCCAGGGCTTCGAGGGTGACGATCCAGGGCGAGACGGTGGTCGCGAAGTTCTTGCCGAGAAAGGGCCCAAGGGGCGCCATTTCCCAAAACTGATGGTCGCGGGCCGACCAGTCGTTGAGCAGTCCGATGCCAAAGATGTGCGACTCGGCTTGAGCGAGGTCGACTGGCTGGCCCAGGGCGTTGCCCGGCCCGATGTAGATGGCCAGTTCGAGCTCATAGTCCAGTCTGGCGCAGGGCCCATAGACCGGCGTGCTTGCCCCGGGGGGCAGGCTTTGGCCCATGGGCCGGTGAAAGCGCTGGCCGCTGACGCCCAGGCTGGAGACGCGGCCGTGGTAGGCAATGGGGAGCCACTGGAAGTTGGGGGTCAGGGGCCGCTCGGGGAAGATCAGCCGGCCCACATTGAGGGCGTGGTCGATCGAGGTGTAGAAGTCGGTGTAGTCGCCGGGTTGGGTGGGCAGGCGGTGCTCGATTTGGCTCAAGGGCACCAGGCAGCGTCGCACTGCCTGGTGCAGGGGCTCTGCCGCACTGTCGAGCAGCAGTTCAAACAGCGCTTTGCGCAAGGCGCTCCAGGCCGGCGCGCCCTGGGCCAGCAGGCTGTTGAGCGTCTCCTCGCTACTCGCCTTCAAGGCGGCGGCCGCTTGGCCTTCGAGCAGACCTTGCGCAGCCAGGGCGCGCAGGTCGAGCACCTGGTCGCCAATGGCCACGCCGCCCCGAAAGTCGTCTTGGCGCCCGACCTCGCGGAACACGCCAAAGGGCAGGTTCTGCAGCGGGAAGTCGCTGGCGCCG
>JAXITB010000449.1:0-2244 GCA_034680305.1 Polaromonas sp.
CAAAAAACCAAATCAGCGAGGAAAAAGCGGACGAAATTTTTGACTTGATGGAGCGCTTTGCCGGCTACGGCTTTAACAAGTCGCACGCCGCCGCTTACTCGCTGCTGGCCTATCACACCGCCTGGCTCAAGGTGCATTACACCGCCGAGTTTTTCTGCGCCAACATGACGGTGGAGATGGACAACACCGACAAGCTCAGGGTGCTCTACGCTGATGCGCTCAAAATGGGCATGGCTTTTGAGGCGCCCGACATCAACCGGGGGCATTACCGTTTCGAGCCGATCAGCGACAAGCTCATTCGCTACGGGCTGGGGGCGGTCAAGGGTACCGGCGAGCAGGCCATTGCCGCCATCGTGGCGGCGCGCGAATTGGGTGGCCCCTTCACCTCCCTGTACGACTTTTGCTCGCGGGTGGACCGCAGCCGGCTCAACAAGCGCACGGTCGAGGCGTTGATCAAGGCCGGTGCCTTCGATCTCCTGCAGCGCAACCGAGCCAGTTTGCTGGCCTCGATTGACCGCGCCTTTGAATTTGCCGCCGCCGCGCAGGCCAATGCCAATCAGGGCGGCCTGTTCGACCTCGATCCGCAGGCGGCCAGCAGCCAGGAGCCACCGCTGGTCGACGCCATGCCTTGGGGGGTGCGCGCCCGCCTGGGCTTCGAGAAGACCGCCGTCGGGTTTTTTCTGTCGGGGCATCTCTTCGACGAGGTGGAACTGGAGGTGCGGCAGTTCGCCAAGCGCCGGCTGGCAGACCTGGTCGACAACCGCGACCCGCAGGTGGTGGCCGCCATCGTGAGCGACTTCAAACTCATCAACGGCCAGCGTGGCAAGGTGGCGCTGTTCAAGCTCGACGACAAGTCCGGTGCCATCGAGGCCTCGGTGGACGAAAACTTCTACAACGCCCACCGGCACCTGATCAAGGACGACGAGCTGGTCATCGTGCAGGGCACTTTGCAGCCCGACCGCTTTGCCGGCGGCTTTCGCTTCAAGATCGCCCAAATCTGGGACCTGGAGAGCGCGCGCTGCCGTTTCGGCAAGTACCTGCGCATGGCGGTCAATGGCAAGGCCCCTGACATGGCCCGCCTGGTGCGTGAGTTCCCGGCCCGGCGGCAAGAAACGCAAGACGGTGAGCGCATCACCGGGCTGTCGGTGCGTCTGAGCGTGTTTCGCGAGGGCGCCACCGCCGATCTGCAACTGGGCGATGCGGCCCGCATCTACCCCAGCGACGCGGCCCTGGCCAGTGCCATGGCCCAGGCCGACAAGGGTCTGGCGCAGATCGTTTACGAGTAGGTTCGGCCATGGCCCGGGCTGAACCTTCACCAGCCAGCCCGCGGCCCGCTCGCCTCCGCCGCCTTGCAGCCACGGGTTTGAGTGTCTTGGACGGTTGGACGGCCTGGTTCTGGCTGCGCCGTCTCGCCTTCACTGTGGCTTGGACGCTGGCCTGGGGTTGGGTGATGCCGGCGCAAGCGCTGAACTCCGAGGCTCTGGTGCCTGAACAAAGCAGCGTGCGCTTCGAGTACAAGGCCATGGGCCTGAAGATGGACGGTAAGTTCAAGACCTTCAGTGCCCGGGTGAACCTGAACACCGCCCGGCTCGATCAGGCCGAGGCCAGCTTGTCGATCGATCTGACCAGCATCGACACCGGATGGCGCAAGATCGACCAAGAGTTGATGGGCCAGGCTTGGTTTGATGTGGCGCAGCACCCTAAGGCCACCTTTGTGCTGCAAGCCCTGAAGCCCACCGCAGCTCAGGAGTTCGAAGCGGTGGAACGGCTGGAGATCAAGGGGCTTTCGCGCGAGGTCCGGGCACCGGTCAAGCTGTCTGCGCCCGGTGTCTTCAGCGGCAGCTTCGCCTTCAACCGCGCCGACTACGGCATCGGCCAGGGCTGGTGGTCGCGCTTTGAGATCGTCGCCAACGAGATCGTCGTCCACTTCAGCTTCACGCTTCGCTAACGGATCCTGAGGCGCTTGATCAGCCGCCGCATTTCGCATCGAAGACGGTCGCACGGGTGGGCACTGCGCCGCTCGTGTCCTCCGTCGGCTGGCGCCTCCTCCCCCTTAACCTCGCTTTGCAGTGCCCGCCCGCACGTCCTCGGATTTTGTGAGCGCCGCGTTCTCTGGGTAGCAATTCAATCCCGACTGACTTTGCGACGTCAACTTATGGTCGCTGCAGCGGGTCTGCCGCAGTGACCGGCTGTGCTTGTGGGAGCCGCGCCCTCGCGGCGATGCGGCGCTTGATCAGTCGCTGC
>JAXITB010000450.1:0-2230 GCA_034680305.1 Polaromonas sp.
CCCGCCGGGGTGCCGGTCGGCCGCATGGTGGCCGCCGGTGATGTGGCGCTGGGCTTTCAGCAACTGAGCGAACTCATGGGTCTGGAGGGCATCCAGTGGGCCTTGCTGCCCGACGAGGCGCAGATCGTCACCATCTTCGCGGGCGCGGTGGCCGCCCGCTCGACTCGGCCCGAGGCGGTCAGGCAGTTGTTGTCCGCTTGGGCCTCACCCGAGATGCGCGACATCAAGGCCAGGCACGGCATGCAGCCGGCCTGAAGCCCCCCATCGCCCCAGGGGTGACCGAGCCTGGGTGCGCGCCCGCTTCAAGCCCGCCCGATGGACAGGTAAGTCCAGCCTTCGGCGCGTAGCTTGTCCGGCGAATACAGATTGCGCCCGTCGACGATCAGGCGCGCGCTCAGTCGGCTGGCCATCTCCTCAAAATCGGGCGCCCGAAACTGCTGCCATTCGGTGCAAATGAGCAGGGCGCGTGCACCCTGCAAGGCCGCGTATTTGTCGGCGGACAGCAGCAGGTCGTCTCGCGCGCCGTAGATTTTTTGGGTTTCCTTCATCGCCACCGGGTCGAAGGCCTGCACCCGCGCACCGGCCTGCCAGAGCAACTCCATTAACGTGCGGCTGGGCGCCTCGCGCATGTCGTCGGTGTTGGGCTTGAAGGCCAGCCCCCACAGCGCGATGGTCTGCCCGCGCAGCGCGTCTGCGCCGCCCAGGGCTTCGACCAGCTTGTCGAACAGACGCCGCTTTTGCCGCTGATTGACCGCCTCGATCGAGGCCAGCAGCGGCGCCTCGTAGCCGACCTCCTGCGCCAGCCGCTCGAGCGCGCGCACATCCTTGGGAAAGCAGCTGCCGCCGTAGCCGCAGCCCGGGTAGATGAACTGGTAGCCGATGCGCGGGTCGGCCCCCATGCCGCGGCGCACCTCTTCGATGTCGGCGCCCAGGCGCTCGGCCATATTGGCCAGCTCGTTCATGAAGCTGATGCGTGAGGCCAGCATCGCGTTGCTGGCGTACTTGGTCAGCTCGGCGCTGCGCACATCCATGAAGATCGTGCGCTGGTGATTGCGGTTGAAGGGCTCGTACAGCTCGGTCATGAGTGCGCGTGCGCGGCCCGATTCGGTGCCCACGACGATGCGGTCGGGCTTTTGAAAATCAGCCACCGCCGAGCCTTCCTTGAGGAATTCCGGGTTGGAGATCACATCGAAGGCCAGATCGAGCCCACGGGCCTGAAGCACCTCGGCCACGCACTGGCTGACGCGGTCGGCGGTGCCCACCGGCACGGTGGACTTGTTGACGATGAGTTGGTAGCCCTGCATGTGCTCGGCGATGCTGCGCGCCACCGCCAGCACATACTGCAGGTCGGCCGAGCCGTCCTCGTCGGGGGGCGTGCCGACCGCGATGAAGCAGATCTGCCCGTGGGCCGCCGCATCGGCCGCCTGGGTGGAAAACAGCAGCCGGCCCTCGGCGATGTTGCGCGCCACGATGGCTTCCAGGCCCGGCTCCCAGATCGGAATCTGCCCACTGCGCAGCAGCGCCACCTTGGCCCCGTCCAGGTCGATGCACAGCACCTTGTGCCCCACATCGGCCAGGCAGGCGCCGGTGACCAAACCCACATAGCCCGCGCCAAAAATTGAAATCTTCATGTGGGTTCAACCCCGCTCGATCTGGTGGTACTGAGTGAACCACCGTGCAAAACGCTCAACGCCATTGGTCAGGGCGGTGGCCGGACGAAAGCCAATCCATGCATCGAGCTCGCTGCTGTCGCAGGCGGTGGCGCTCATGTCGCCGGGCTGAGCCGGCCGCATGATTTTGTGGGCGGTGCGTCCGAGGCTGCGCTCGAGGGCGCTGATGAACTCATGGAGCACCACCGGCTGGCCATTGCCCACGTTGAACACCCGGTAGGGCGCGCTCGCGCTCGACAGGCCTGGCCCGGGGCCAGGTTCGGGCAGCTTGTGCAGCAGTCGCACGATGGACTCGACCGCATCGTCAATGTAGGTGAAGTCGCGCAGGCTGCGCCCTTCGTTGTAGACCTCGATGGGCTGACCCGCGCAAATGGCCTGGGCAAACTTGTAGGGCGCCATGTCGGGCCGGCCCCAAGGGCCGTAGACGGTGAACAGGCGCACGCCAGTGGTCGGCAGCCTGAACAGATGGCTATAGGCGTGGGCCATCAATTCATTGGCCTTTTTGGTGGCCGCATACAGGCTGATGGGCTGGTCGACCGACTGGCTTTCAGAAAAAGGCA
>JAXITB010000451.1:0-2190 GCA_034680305.1 Polaromonas sp.
CGCCACCAACTTGGAATTGGCGGCCGAATACCTGCTGATGGCGGCCATGCTGATCGAGATCAAGTCGCGCATGCTGCTGCCCCCCAAAAAGACAGCCGAAGGTCAGGAGCCGGAAGACCCTCGGGCCGAACTGGTGCGCCGCCTGCTGGAATACGAACAAATGAAGCTGGCCGCCCAACGTCTGAGTGATCTGCCGCAGCTTGGTCGGGACATCGTGCGGGCCCAGGTGTATGTGGAACAAGCGCTACAGCCCCGATTTCCAGATGTCGATCTGGCCGACTTGCAGCAAGCCTGGCGCGACATCGTCAAGCGGGCCAAGCTGGTTCAGCACCATGTCATCAGCCGGGAGCAACTGAGCGTGCGAGAGCACATGAGCATCGTGCTGCGTACCCTCCAGGGGCGCCGATTCGTCGAATTTGAGAACTTGTTTGACGTTTCTCGGGGTATGCCAGTCCTGGTGGTGACCTTCATCGCCCTCCTGGAATTGGCCAAAGAGGGCCTGATCGATGTGACTCAGGCCGAGGCCTTTGCCCCCATCTACGTGCGACTGGCCTATACCCCGGCCTGAGGCGCCCAAAAATCGCCCTGCCAGGTCCATGCCCGACCTGAGGCCTGTATAAACTGCGGGCCCCAACCACAGCTCCCTTGCGACGTGAACGACACCCCGCCCGCCAACCCAGCCTCTCCCTATGGCACCCTGCCACCGGCCAGTGTGCCCGCCTCGCGCCGGCCTGTGAGCCTGCCTCGACTGCGCGAAATGCACCAAAGCGGCGAGAAAATCACCATGCTCACCGCTTACGACGCCACCTTTGCAGCCGTGGCCGATGCGGCTGGGGTTGAAACCATTTTGGTGGGCGACTCACTGGGCATGGTGTGCCAGGGACTGAGCAGTACCGTGGGCGTGAGTCTGGAGACCATGCGCTATCACACCGAAAGCGTGGTGCGCGGCCTGCGACGCGTGCAGGGCACGGCCTGGGTCATCGGCGACCTGCCCTTCGGCACCTACCATGAGTCGCGCGAGCAGGCCCTGCGCAGTGCGGCCGTCCTGATGCAGGCCGGCGCGCACATGGTCAAGCTCGAGGGCGGAGGCTGGACCGCCGAGGTGGTGCGCTTCCTGGTCGAGCGCGGCATTCCGGTCTGTGCCCACCTGGGCCTGACGCCCCAAACCGTTCACGCCCTGGGCGGCTATCGCGTCCAGGGCAAGGGCGACGATGCAGCGGCCACGCTGCAGCGCCACGCCCATGAACTCGAGGACGCCGGCGCCGTCATGATGGTGCTGGAAATGGTGCCAGCCCGACTGGCCGCCGACCTCACCGGCCAATTGCAGCGCTGTGCCACCATCGGCATCGGCGCAGGCAAGGGCACCGCCGGTCAGGTGCTGGTCATGCATGACATGCTGGGCATCAACCTGGGCAAAAACCCCAAATTCGTGCGCAATTTCATGGACGAGGCCAGCAGTGTGCGCGGGGCCATGGAAAGCTATGTGCGGGCCGTCAAGGAAGGCCACTTCCCCGTCGATGACGTCCACGGCTGGTAAGACCTCGGGCTGCGGTGCCAGACGGCATTGGCGCTGGGACTGAACAGAGCCGCAAGCCAACGCAATACACCCTCATGAAAATCGTTCACACCATCGCCGATCTGCGCTCGGCTCTGGCCCACAGCCAACAGCCGGCCTTCGTGGCCACCATGGGCAATCTGCATCAAGGTCATCTCGACCTGGTCGCACAGGCGCGCACGCTCGGCGACGTCACCGTGGCCAGCATCTTCGTCAACCGACTGCAGTTCGCCCCGCACGAAGACTTTGACAGCTACCCCCGCACCCTGCAAGCCGATGCGGCCCAACTCCAAGCCCAGGGCTGCCAGGTGCTTTTCGCGCCGTCGGAGCAAGAACTCTACCCTCAGCCACAGACCTTTCGGGTGCTGCCCGATCCGGCCTTGGCCGACATCCTGGAGGGTCAGTTCCGGCCCGGCTTTTTCACCGGCGTGTGCACGGTGGTGATGAAGCTGTTCCAGGCGGTCTTTGCCGGCAAGGCGCAGGGCACGGCCCTGTTCGGCCTGAAGGACTACCAGCAACAGCTGATCATCCGGCACATGGTGCGCCAGTTCGCACTGCCGGTGACCATCGTCAGTGGGGCCACTCAAAGAACCCAAGACGGACTGGCCTTGTCTTCGCGCAATGGCTACCTGAGC
>JAXITB010000452.1:0-2154 GCA_034680305.1 Polaromonas sp.
GCTGGCAGCCGGGCGGCCCGCCGGTCGGGTCGGCTCCCGCGCAGGCAGGCTGGCGGCGGCTCGGCGCCATGACAGTGCCGCAGGGCCGGCGGCATGAGGGCCAGGGCCTGGGCGATGTCTTGCTCGCTGGCATTGACGAAAAGCAGTACCGGTGTCACGAAGGGCGGCAGCCGCCTGGCCAGCTCGGCCGCGCGCGGGGCGCTCACATGGCGGGCGCTGGGCGGGTACAGCACGAAGCCCAGGGCATCGACCCCGGCGGCCACCGCCGCGTCGACATCGGCCTCTCGGGTCAGGCCGCAGACCTTGATGCGGGTGCGGGTAGGGCTCATGGCAGCCAATCATAGGCCGGTGTGCGGTCGGGCAGACCCCACTGGGCGTCATAGATCGGCCCGAGAAAGTACAGCCCGTCCGGTGAAAAGGTGGGGGCGGCCGCCTGGCGGTCGCGGGCGGCCAGCACCTGGGCCATGGAATCGGCCGGTCTCAGGCCTTGCCCGACCTGGATCAGGCAGCCCATGAGGTTACGCACCATGTGGTGCAGAAAGGCATTGGCCTCGAATTCAAAGCGCCAGTAGGCGCCGCGCCGGCTGATCTGAATGCGCCGCAGCGTCTTGACGGGCGTGTGCGACTGGCACTGCGCTGCCCGGAAGGAAGAAAAATCATGCTCGCCGATGAGCTGGCCGGCCGCACTTTCCATGGCCGCCTGATCCAGCGGGCGAAACACCCAGCCCACCCGGCCGGCATCGATGCTTGGCCGCACCGGCGATTCGAGCAGCACATAAGCGTAGCGTCGCCCCAGCGCATGGGTGCGGCAATGAAATTGCGGGCTCATGTGGCGGGCCCATTGCACCGCGATCCCCGGTGGCAGAAAGCTGTTGGGGCCACGCACCCAGGCGTTTTCGGCCCGTTCGGCGGTGGTGTCAAAGTGCACCACCTGCATCAGCGCGTGCACGCCCGCGTCGGTGCGACCGGCGCACATCGTGCGGATGGGCTCGTCGCAAAAACGGCCGAGCGCCTGCTCGAGTTGGTCTTGCACGGTGTTGCCCGAAGGCTGGCTTTGCCAGCCGTCGTATCGGCCGCCGTCGTAGCTCAGCCCCAGGGCCACCCTCATGGTGCAGCCCCCGTCATGATCGGGGCGGATCACGGAGGTCCAGGCTGATGCCGCTCAGATCGAGCGGGCCTGGTGCGGTGGCCCTTGGTGCCGGTGCTCCGGCTGGATCGGCCTGTGGCTTGCTCGGCTCCTTGGGTGCCAGTTCGGTTGAGGCGGGGCCACCCAAGTCCAAGGAGGGCAGCGCGCCAAACTCGCTCAGGCGGGTGAGGGCTGCGGGCGGTGGCGCGGGGTTCACCGCCACCGGCGCTGCGGCAGGTCGGGCCGCCGGCGGCGCGGCTGGGGCTGACCGCCCGTGGTCAGCAGTAAGTGGCAGGGAAGGGCGCAGGCGCTCCGGGGCCTGCACGGACGTGGGCTGGCTGCTTGGGGGGCGGGCGGGTGTCGGGGCTTGGCGTGCCTGCGTGCTCTTCGGGCCGCCAGGCCGGCTCGGCGCGGCTGGGGTTGGATCGGGGGGGCGTCTGAAGGCCAGCAGCAGAACCACCAGCAAGGCGCCGCCACCAAAAATGATCAGCAGCGGGTCAACCGGCAGGCCGGTGGCGCTGGCGCCGGCAGGGCTGGCTGCAGGCATGTTGGCCACCGGCGCGGGCAGAGTCGCAGGCGCATCGGCAACGGTGCTTGGGCTGGCCGCGTCTTGCGGTGCGCTGGCCGCAGGCTCGGCCGGTGCCGCAGTGGTCGGGACTGCAGGTGTCGCACGCCGCAGGGACAACAACTGCGCCCTGGCCTGGTCTGGGGCGATCGCGCCGGCCTGGGCCGCAGAGGGCAGGATCAGCGCGGCGCCAGTGGGCAGGGCTTGCAGGGAGCCGGCGACCAGCAACTGCGGATTCTGCCGGTACAAGGCCAGCAGGAACTGTTCGAAGCTGATGCCCGCCGGCACATGGTCCAGCGCGACGTCGGCTGCGGTTTGGCCGGGCGCAGCCGACACCTGGTTGGACTGGGCGGGATTGACTTGTGCCCAAGATGCGCCAGACACCAGCAGGCCAGACACCAGCAGGCCAGACACCAGCAGGCCAGACACCAGCAGGCCAGACACCAGCAGGCCAGACACCAGC
>JAXITB010000453.1:0-2152 GCA_034680305.1 Polaromonas sp.
AAGGCCGCCACACTGGCCAGGGTGACCGGCCAGGTCAGGCGGCTGCCGCGCATGACCGACAGGGCCAGCAAAAAGCCCAATGGCCCATAGCCCAGCAGATTGACCGCCACATCGAAACCAGTCCAGTAGCGCGGCCAGGGCGCGCTCAAGAAGGACAGGGGCGACAAGCCCTGATCACGCCACTGCGAGAAAGGGTAGAGACTGGCGTAAACCACCACGCTGGCCAGCGCCAGGGCCAGAGGCCAGGCCAAGGTTTGCCGGGGGATCGAGCTCATGCTGGCCATTCAGGCAAAGCAGGCCGCCCGCCTGCCCCGAAGGGAGTCGACCGGCCAGAGCGCGCACATCGTGGTCACCGGCCCGAGCAAGACCGCGCCTCAGCCCTGCCAGGGCTTGACCACAACCAGAATCACCGCCGCCAGCATGAACAAGACCGGCAACTCGTTGAACCAACGAAACCACACATGGCCGCGCTGGTTATCGCCGCGCTCGAACACCTTGAGCAGGCGGCTGCAGTAGTGGTGATAGCCCAGAGTCAGCAGCACCACGGCAAGCTTGGCATGCATCCAGCCGCTACCCGCGCCCAGGCCGATGCCGTAGCCCAGCCAAAGCCACAAACCCAAACCCACCGCTGGCACTGCAAGGATGTGGGTGAACCGCATCAGCTTGCGGGCCATCAGCAGCAGACGCTCGCGCTCGGCATCGCTGCCTGCGGGCACCATGGCCAGATTGACGAAGATGCGTGGCAGGTAGAACAGGCCAGCGAACCAACTGGCCACGAACACAATGTGCAAGGCTTTGACCCAGAGCATGCGCTGAAGTGTAGTGGCGAGGCCGGGACCAGGGCTGGGACCAGATCACCCCACCCCTTGGTGTAAGTACCTAGAAGACCAGGCGGATGCGGCGGTGACCGGAGAAAAATCCTTAAGTTATTGATTTATTTGAATTATTTGGAAGTTGAGGCCAGCAAAGGGGCAGCCATCAGAAACCGGCTGAATGCCGTCCGATTCGTTGGCAGGTGTATTTGTCAACTTTATTTGGCACAATTTCTCTATGACGCCCTACGCCGCCTTTCCAGCGGGCCGGCCTCGCCGCCTGCGCCGCGACAGTTTCACCCGTAACCTGGTTCGTGAGCACGCCGTGACGGCGCATGACCTGATCTATCCGGTCTTCGTCACCGATGGTTCAGGCCAGCGCCAGCCCGTGGCCTCCATGCCCGGGGTGGAACGCCTGAGTTTGGACCTGCTGCTGCCGGTGGCCGAAGAGTGCCAGCAACTGGGCATCCCGGTGATGGCGCTGTTCCCGGTGATTGACGCCAGCCTGAAAACGCCCGACGGCCGCGAGGCGGCCAACCCCGACGGGCTGGTGCCCCGCGTGGTCAGGGAGCTCAAAAAGCGTTTCCCGGAACTGGGCGTCATGACCGATGTGGCGCTGGACCCCTACACCAGCCACGGACAAGACGGCCTGCTCGACGAGACCGGCTACATCCTGAACGAAGAAACCGTGGCCATGTTGGTGCGTCAATCGCTGACCCAGGCGGGCGCCGGCGTGGACATCGTGGCACCCAGCGACATGATGGACGGGCGCATCGGCGCCATC
Organism: Polaromonas sp.; assembly: GCA_034680305.1. Lineage (GTDB taxonomy): Bacteria > Pseudomonadota > Gammaproteobacteria > Burkholderiales > Burkholderiaceae_C > Polaromonas. Next base: position 1,597 of record JAXITB010000453.1, read on the forward strand.
CGTCAGGCCTTGGAGGGCGCTGGCCAGATCCACACCCGCATCATGGCCTACAGCGCCAAGTACGCCAGCGCCTTTTACGGCCCCTTCCGCGATGCGGTCGGCTCGGCCGGCAATTTGGGCAAGGCCGACAAGAAGGTCTATCAGATGGACCCGGGCAACAGCGACGAGGCGCTCAAAGAAGTGGCCATGGACATCGCCGAGGGCGCCGACATGGTGATGGTCAAGCCCGGCATGCCGTATCTGGACATCGTGCGCCGCGTCAAGGACGAGTTCCGCATGCCGACCTTCGTCTACCAGGTCAGCGGCGAGTACGCGATGCTCAAGGCCGCCGCGGCCAACGGCTGGCTCGATGGCGAGGCCGTGATGATGGAGTCGCTGCTGGCCTTCAAGCGGGCCGGCGCCGACGGTGTGCTCAGCTACTTTGCGCTCGATGCCGCCCGGATCCTGAAGGCGCAGGCTCGCCGCTGAGCAATGCGCGTCTTTCACGTCCACGAGACGTTCGAGGAGCTGCCGACCCTTCCGGCGGTGCTGCCAGCCACCGGCTACCTGTGGATCA
>JAXITB010000454.1:0-2079 GCA_034680305.1 Polaromonas sp.
GCAGCGCCTGGCCGTGGGTGGCGACAGCGCCGGCGGCACGCTGGCCGCCGTTTGCGCCCTGATGGCCCGCGACGCCGGCCTGGCCCTTTGCCTTCAGTTGCTGTTTTACCCGGGGACGACCGCCCACCAGGACACCGACTCGCATCGGCGCTACGCCCATGGTTTTTTGCTGGACAAGGAGACGGTGGACTGGTTTTTTGCCCATTACATCGATGTGCAGGACCGCAGCGACTGGCGCTTTGCGCCGCTGAACGCGCCCGATCACAGCGGCCTGGCGCCGGCCTGGCTGGGCCTGGCCGAATGCGATGCGCTGGTCGACGAGGGCATCGCCTACGCCGATGTCCTGCGCATGGCCGGGGTGCCGGTCGACCTGGAAATCTATCGAGGGGTGATTCATGGGTTTGTGACCATGGGTCGAGCCATCGGCCTTGCCAAGCGGGCCCATGCCGATGCGGCGCGGGCCTTGGTGAGCGCCTGGCAAGGCCAGCCTGGGGCCGGCCGCTAAACTCGGCGTTTACCCGAGGGGCACTCCGCCTCTGAAAGCCGCTCATGAAAAGACAGGACTTTCGTTTTTTTCATCGCCTGCGCGTGCGCTGGGCCGAAGTGGACATGCAGAAGATCGTCTTCAATGCCCACTACCTGATGTACCTCGACACCGCCATGGCCGACTATTGGCGGGTGCTGGCGCTGCCTTATGAAGAGGCGATGCACCAACTCGGGGGTGACCTCTACGTCAAGAAGGCCAGCGTGGAGTACCACGGCTCGGCCCGCTATGACGACAGCCTCGACGTGGGCCTGAAATGCGCACGCATCGGCACCTCGTCGATCCAGTTTTTAGGGGCGATTTTCCGCGGTGAGGAGTTGCTGATCACGGCCGAGCTGATTTACGTGTATGCCGATCCGGCCACGCAGACCTCGCGCCCGGTGCCCGATTTGCTTCGACAGGTGATGTTGGGTTACGAGGCGGGCGAGGCACTGGTTGAACTGCGCACCGGTGACTGGACTCAAATGCAGGGGGACGCCATGAAGGTTCGGATCGAGGTGTTCGTGGAAGAGCAACAGATCCCCCTGGCGATGGAGGTGGATCCGGCCGACGAGTTGTCTCTGCACGCGGTGGCCTACAACCGCCTGGGCATGCCGGTGGCCACCGGCCGCTTGCTGCCGGCGCAGCAAGGGCAGGGCCGAATCGGCCGCATGGCCGTCAAGCGCGTGCTGCGCGATGCCGGCATTGGCTCGCAGGTGCTGCAAGCCTTGATTGCTGCTGCCGGTCAACGCGGCGACCGTGCGGTCTGTCTGCATGCTCAGCGCAGCGCCGAAGGCTTTTATGCCAGCAGTGGTTTTGCACCGCAAGGCGACAGCTTCGAAGAAGTGGGCCTGCCACACATCGAGATGGTCAGGCCTGTCTGAGGCCAGCGCTTTTGGCCAGGCCCCATCGCCGCGAGGGCGCGGCTCCCACAGGCATCCCAACTGGGGTTTGGTTGATCTGGTGAGCAAGGTTTTGTGGGAGCGCCGCCCCCGGCGCGATGGGGCTTGTGATCAAGCACAGCTCTTGCAGCAAGCCCATCGCCGCGAGGGCGCAGCTCCCACAGACGGTATCGAAGCCTTGGGCTGAATTTGTGGGAGCGCCTCCCTCGGCGCGATGCGGCCTCTGATTCACATCCAGCTAGATCGCCTGAACTTTCAGTGGCCGGGCCAGTTGGTAGCCCTTGCCATGGACCGTCTTGATTTCCAAGCTCGCGTCCTTGACGTGGCGCAGCTTGGTGCGCAGTCGGCTGACCAGCACTTCCAGCCTGGCCTTGTCGGCCTTATCGTTGAGGCCACCGCTGCCGATCGCATCGATCAGATCCTCATAGCTGCAGGGGCCGGCGGTATCACTCAGGTGCTGCAGCAAGCCGCATTCGCTGGGCGTCAGACTCAGTATGTCGCCCTGCGGTGACAGCAGACGCAGGCTCTTGCTGTGCAGGGTCCACGGCCCATCGGTCTGCGTGCTTTCAACCCTGGGGCTGGGCGTGGCCCGGCGCGAAAGGTTGTGCAAGACCGCGAGTAATTCCTCCGGGCGGGTAGGCTTGGTCAGGTAGA
>JAXITB010000455.1:0-2039 GCA_034680305.1 Polaromonas sp.
CCCTACATGACCCTGGTGGTGCTCGGCGGTCTGGCCTCCATCCCAAAGGAAACGCAGGAAGCCGCGCGCATCGATGGCGCCTCTGAGTGGGTGGTGCTGCGTGACGTGACGCTGCCCCAGCTCAAGCCGGTGCTGGGCGTGGTCTTGATTCTCAAGACCGTCTTTGCGCTCAAGGCATTCGACACCATCTTCACCCTCTCCAATGGGGGGCCAGGCACCTCCACCCAGACGCTGGCGTATTTCGTTTACCAGACCGCCTTCAACTATTACGACATGGGCTACGCGGCTGCGGCGGCCTACCTGCTGACCGCCGCTCTTCTGGTGTGCGCCTTCTTTTATCTGCGACTGCTGTTCCGTAAGTAAGCCCGCATGCAAGCCTCATCCAACGCTCCGCAGTCGAGCATTCCCGGTTACCGCACCCCGCTTCAGGAACGTGTTGGGCAAGCGCTGCGGCAGGCGCTGGTCTTGGCCGGTATTTCCAGCATTGTGATGCCCATCCTCTGGATGATGCTGACCGCATTCAAGCTGCCGCGCGATGTCTACTCGCTCGACTCGGCGCTGGTTTTCACACCGACGCTTGAAAACCTGGTCACCATCTTCCAGCACCCCTGGAACCTGGGCAGCAAAGCGCTCAATAGCGTGCTGGTCGCCTCGGGCACCGTGCTCCTGGCGGTGCCGATGGCGACGCTGGCGGCCTATGCCTTCTCCCGGCTGGAGTTCCGTTTCAAGAAAGCCCTTTTCCTGACAGTCATTGCCTCCCAGTTCATCCCCGGGGCCGTGGTCGTTTTGCCTTACTTCCTGATGTTCAAGGAACTGGGCATGCTCGACACCCGCAGCGCCTTGGTGCTGATCAACTTGTCCATCGTGCTGCCCTATGCAGTATGGATGATCAAGGGCTTCATCGACGCCGTGCCCATCGAGATGGAGGAGTCGGCCATGGTCGACGGTGCCCAACGCTGGCGCGTGCTGTGGGAGATCGTGGTGCCGGTGGCCTTGCCCGGCATCATCACCGCCGCCGTCTTCAGCTTTACCCTGACCTGGAACGAGTTCCTGTTCGCGCTGATTCTGGGCAAGCAGGATGCGCTGACCTTGCCGCTGGGACTGATCGGTTTTCGTACCGAGCGCGGCGACCTCTGGGAGTTGATGGCTGCTGGCGGCCTGTTGATCACTGCCCCCATGTTCTTGTTATCGCTGCTGGTTCACCGGCAGTTCATTGGCAGCCTGACCGCCGGTGCCGTTCGCTGAACATCATGACAACCATTCAATTGCGTAAGATTGACAAGCACTACGGGCCCGTGCACGTGGTCAAAGACCTCAACCTGGAGATCGCAGACCGCGAGTTCCTGGTTCTGCTGGGGCCCTCGGGCTGCGGCAAGACCACCACGATGCGGATGATCGCGGGTCTCGAGCATCCCTCAGCCGGCGAGATTTCTTTCGACGGTGATCGAATCAACGAATTGGGCCCCCAGGATCGCGACGTCGCGATGGTGTTTCAGAACTACGGTCTGTACCCGCACATGAACGTCACTGACAACATCGCTTATCCCCTCAAGCTGCGCGGTGTGCCCGCCGCCGAGCGCCAGCGCCGTGTGAGCGAGGCCGCCGCCCGGGTGGAACTGACGCCCTACCTGGCGCGCATGCCGCGCGAACTGTCGGGCGGCCAGCGCCAGCGTGTGGCCTTGGCGCGCAGCATCGTGCGCCAGCCCAAGGTGTTCCTGATGGACGAGCCGCTGTCCAACCTCGACGCGAAGCTGCGGGTGGTGGCGCGGGCCCAGATCAAGCACCTTACTCAGGAGTTGGGAGTGACCACGGTGTACGTCACGCATGACCAGATCGAGGCGATGACACTGGCCTCGCGCGTCGCCGTCATGCAGGACGGCGAGATCCGCCAGATCGGAACGCCCGAGCAAATCTACAACGACCCGGCCGACACCTTCGTAGCCGGTTTCATCGGCAGTCCAGCGATGAACCTGCTGTCCGTACAAGCCGATGCACACGGCCGCTGCACCTGCGACGGACGGCCTCTGGCGGTGACCGCG
>JAXITB010000456.1:0-2039 GCA_034680305.1 Polaromonas sp.
CGTTCATCATGATGACCATGGACTCCAGGCCGCGGTTGTCCTGGCCAACGAGGTAACCCACAGCGCCGGGTCCGGCGCTGTCTGCAATGCTCGCCGCCGTGCCATCGCCGTACTGGAGCACCGCCGTCGGGCTGGCCTTGATGCCCATCTTGTGCTCGATGCTCACGCAGTGCACGTCGTTGCGCGCGCCCAGCGAGCCATCGCCATGGACGAGGAACTTGGGCACCACGAACAGGCTGATCCCCTTAACGCCCTCGGGCGCGCCCTGCACCCGGGCCAACACCAGATGAATGATGTTGTCGGCCATGTCATGCTCACCATAGGTGATGTAGATCTTGGTGCCGAAAATCTTGTAGGTGCCGTCAGGCAAAGGCTCGGCGCGGGTACGCACGGCGGCCAGGTCCGAGCCGGCCTGTGGCTCGGTCAGGTTCATGGTGCCGGTCCACTGGCCGGAAATCAGCGGTTCGAGGTATTTGGACTTGAGTTCGTCGGAGCCGGCCGTCAGCAAGGCCTCGATGGCGCCGTCGGTGAGCATGGGGCACAGGGCAAAGCTCATATTGGCCGAATTGAGCATTTCACCGCAAGCCGCGCCGATCAGCTTGGGCAGTCCCTGCCCGCCGAACTGCGCCGGGTGCTGCAAACTCTGCCAGCCCCCTTGGGTGAACTGCTGATAGGCCTGCTTGAAGCCGGGGGTGGTGGTCACGCCCTGGCCGTTGTGGAAGGACGGGTTCTTGTCGCCCTCCCAGTTGAGCGGGGCGACCACCTCCTGGTTGAACCTGCCACACTCCTCGAGCACGGCCTGGGCTGTGTCGTAGCCGGCATCCTCGAAACCGGGGATCTGGGCGATCGCATCAATGCCGGCCAAGTGCTTGATGGCAAACAGCATGTCCTTCAGGGGGGCGGTGTAGCTCATGGTCGGGTCCTTTTCAGAGGGCGGGGTTTGGAGATGTCAGCAGATGGGTCAGGTAAAAAAAAGGCATCCTGCGGATGCCCTGGGAAGGTCGGCCTGACCTTCCCCTGGAATCAAACCAGCAGCGTCAGAGCTTACTCACCAATTCAGGCACGGCGGCAAACAGGTCGGCCTCCAGGCCGTAGTCGGCCACGCTGAAGATGGGCGCCTCGGGGTCTTTGTTGATGGCCACGATCACCTTGGAGTCCTTCATGCCGGCCAAGTGCTGAATGGCGCCGGAAATGCCGGCGGCCACATACAACTGCGGCGCGACGATCTTGCCGGTCTGACCGACCTGCCAGTCGTTGGGCGCGTAGCCCGCATCAACCGCCGCGCGGCTGGCCCCCATGGCCGCGCCAAGCTTGTCGGCCAGCGGCGTCATGACCTCGTTGAACTTCTCGGCACTGCCCAAGGCCCGACCGCCCGAGACGATGACCTTGGCGGCGGTGAGTTCCGGACGGTCGTTCTTGGCAATCTCGCTGCCCAGGTAGCTGCTCTTGCCGCCGCCATCGGCCGGCGCGGCACTTTCCACCGCGGCCGAGCCGCCGCTGGCTGCGGCGGGATCGAAGCCGGTGGTGCGCACCGTCAGCACCTTGATGCTGTCGCTGCTTTGCACGGTGGCAATGGCGTTGCCGGCGTAAATGGGGCGCTCGAAGGTGTCGGCGGAGATGACCTTGGTCACATCCGACAACTGCGCCACATCGAGGCTGGCCGCCACCCGCGGGGCCACGTTCTTGCCCGAGGCGGTGGCTGCAAACAGGATGTGGCTGTAGTTCTTTGCCACGGCCAGCACCTGTGCGGCCATGTTTTCAGCCAGGCCATGAGCCAGACCGTCGGCGTCGGCATGGATGACCTTGGCGACACCGGGCACCAGGGCTGCCGCAGCGGCCGCAGCAGCGGCGTTGTGGCCAGCGACCAGCACATGCACCTCGCCACCGCACTGAGCGGCCGCGGTGACGGTGTTGAGCGTGGCCGGCTTGAGGCTGGCGTTGTCGTGTTCAGCAATGACGAGAGATGCCATGAGAAATACTCCTGTGTTTCTTCGACGCCCTACCCGAACCGGGGGGAGCTAATCAGTTGGGGACAGAGC
>JAXITB010000457.1:0-1997 GCA_034680305.1 Polaromonas sp.
AGGCCTGAGCATGAGCACCACCCATTTTGGTTTTGAGACGGTCGATGAGCGCGACAAGGCTCGCCGTGTGCGAGGCGTGTTCGATTCAGTGGCGCCCAAGTACGACCTCATGAATGACCTCATGTCGGCCGGTTTGCACCGTGCCTGGAAGGCCTATACGGTGATGGTGGCCGATGTGCGGCCGGGCATGTCGGTACTCGACATCGCCGGCGGTACCGGCGATCTGGCCATGGCGTTTGCCCCCAAGGTGGGACCTTTGGGCACGGTGGTGCACACCGACATCAATGCAGCCATGCTGTCCGAAGGACGCAATCGCCTGCTCGATGCGGGCGTCGTGCTGCCCACAACAGTCTGTGACGCCGAATCGTTGCCTTTTCCCGACGCCCGATTTGATCGCATCACCGTGGCTTTTGGCTTGCGCAACATGACCCGCAAGGACCGGGCCCTGGCCGAGATGAATCGGGTGCTCAAGCCCGGCGGTAAGTTGCTGGTGCTTGAGTTTTCCAAGGTCGCCAAACCGCTGGAAAAGCTCTACGACTGGTACTCCTTCGAGGTTTTACCCCGACTGGGCCGGTGGGTGGCCCGTGACGAGGCCAGCTATCGCTACCTGGCCGAGTCGATTCGCATGCACCCCGATCAGGAGGCGCTCAAGGCCTTGATGCAACAGGGCGGCTTTGGCCATGTGGACTATCACAACCTCACTGGCGGCATGGTTGCCTTGCATGTTGGAATCAAGTGTGGGAACAATAGGGTCTGATACGGTTTTAGCCAGTCGGCGTCTTTCGATGCAACTGGCCTGTTTTTCAGAAGGAAACTCATCATGAAAATTTGGTCTGCCCTGATGGCAGGTGTCTTGACCCTGACGATGGCCTTGGTGTCTGCCGATGCGCAGGCCAAGCGGCTGGCCGGTGGCAAGTCGGTGGGCAAGCAGTCGTCCAACGTGACTCAGCGCGAAGCTGCGCCGCCGGCTGCGGCCCCCGCAGCGCCAGCGGCCGCCCCGGCCGCTGCTGCGGCCCAAAAGAAGCCCTGGGGCGCCATGCTGGGTGGCTTGGCCGCCGGTCTGGGTCTGGCCTGGCTAGCGCACAGCTTGGGGCTGGGCGAGGGTCTGGCCCAATTCATGATGTTCGCCTTGCTCGCGCTGGCTGTCATGGTGGTGGTCGGTCTGGTCATGCGCAAGATGCGTGCTTCCCGTCAAGCCAACGCCACCCCATTCGCCTTTCAGGGCGCCGGGGCGCCCAGTTCGCCGGCCCAGTACAGCCCCAACAATGTGGGCAACGACGCGTCGGCCCGTCCCTGGGAGCGTCAGGCGACCCAATTCGACGGATCGGCCGCTGCAGGCAGCACCGGCTCGATGATCGGCTCGGGTCTGGCGGGACCGCAGGCCTCCTGGGGCGTGCCAGCGGGCTTTGACATCGCGGGCTTCCTGGGAGCCGCCAAGGACAACTTTGTGTCTCTGCAGGGCGCCTGGGACCGTTCTGACATCGGGGCCCTACGCGCAATGATGACCGATGACATGCTGACTCAGATCCAGGCTCAACTGGCTGAGCGTGAAAGCCACACCGGTGGCTCCGTCAATCACACGGAAGTGCTCTCGCTCGATGCCAAGCTTCTGGGCATTGAGGAACTGGACGATGTCTACATGGCCAGCGTCGAGTTCTCCGGCATGATCCGCGAAGACCAATCGGCCGGTCCCAGCCCCTTCCGCGAAGTCTGGAACATGACCAAGCCGCGTCACCGTTCCGGTGGCTGGCTGGTGGCAGGCGTGCAGGCCCTTCAGTGATTGGCGCCTTCGCCCCGGACGGGGGCGAAGGTCAGATCATGACGGACGCAGGCGCCGGCCGATCCAGGCTGGCCTGACCTGCAGTCCTTCGGTGGCAAGGGGCCATGAGGCCATTTGTCACTGCCAGCAGTTTTATCCGTCAAAATCGGGGACGTATGAATCACACGTCCCCTTTTTCATTTCTGCAATCCCTGGCGCAGGCTGCCGCTGAACGACT
>JAXITB010000458.1:0-1890 GCA_034680305.1 Polaromonas sp.
CCCGGGTGACGCGTCTTGCCCGTGACCGCAATGCCCTTGAGCTTGCCGGCCTGGATATGCTGCATCACCGACGGTGGGGTGGTGATGAACAACTGCACCTGCCCCGACAACATGTCCTGAATGGACGGACCCGACCCCCGATAGGGCACGTGAACCATGCTGGTGGCGGTTTGGGCCTTGAAGATCTCAGTGCCCACATGAGCCAACGAGCCCGAGCCTTGGGAGGCGTAGGACACCTTGTCCGGGTTGGCCTTGAGGTAGGCGATCAACTCAGGCAGGGTGTTGGCTGGGATCGAGGGGTGCACCGCAATCACATTGGTGGCCACGGCCGCCATGGCCACCGGCACAAAGTCGCTTTGCGCCCAGCCCGGCTTTGGAAACAGCGAGGGGTTACCCAGATGGAAGGCCGAGTAGGAGGTCAGCAAGGTGTAGCCGTCGGCCGGTGCCCGGGCCGCGTGGCTGTAGCCAATATTGCCACTGGCGCCACCACGGTTGTCAATGATCATCGGCTGACCCAGTTGCTTGGCCATGGCCTCCCCCAACAGGCGTCCGGTGGCATCGACCACACCGCCTGGCGGTGCAGGAACCACCAGGGTAATGGGCTTGTTGGGGAAGGCTTGCGCCTGCGCTTGGCCGCTCAGACCCAAGAGAGCACCGACCAAGGGCGCGCCGATCAGACCCAGACTCAAAGAACGACGTTTCATCGAGGACCTTTCACAATGGTTTGACGATGGCTGCGAATCTATCCGAAAGCCAGGCGAGCCCCATCGCATCTCGGCAAGCCCTCATGCGGCCACGGGGCATGCGCAGACCGTGACAGCCCCGCTATGGGCGCGATGGCTTTGAGCGTTGGGAGCGCCGCCCTCGGCGCGATGCGGCGTCCGATCAAGCGCCGCCATTTCCAGGGCGCATCGAAGCAGGTCGCACGGGTGGGCACTGCGCCGCTCGTGTCCTCCGTCGGCTGCGCCTCCTCCCCCTCTACCTCGCTTCGCAGCGCCCACCCGCACGCCCTTGGGCAGGGCGTGCGCCGCGTGCTCCGGTCAGACCCCTGGTGGATCTGTGAGAGGCTCCCATGCCCCCTGATTGAGGCATGCTGTAAACCTTGTGGGAGCGCCGCCCCCGGCGCGATGGGGCCTTTCTTTGATCAGGCGCTGCCACCGCTCATGGCCAGAACTCGAAATCACCCTCCTGCACCGACTGCATCTGACGCCAAAAATCCACCGTACTCAGCGGCCAGTTCTGCGTCACGCGGCCCGACTCCGACTTGTACCAGTTGCTCACCCCTTCAACGCCATACGCCATGAGGCGGGATGCGGCGTCGATGCGCTCGGCATAGGCGTGGGCGGCCTCCGCGCTGCAAGCCATGGCGCGCGCGCCGCGTCGGCCCAGGCTGGCCAGGCAGCGCATGATGTATTCAATCTCGATCTCGGAGAACAAGACCAAGCTGCCATTGGTGATCAGGTTGGTGTTGGGCCCGTAGAGCATGAACAGATTGGGAAAGCCGGGCACACACACGCCCTGATAGGCCTGCGCGTCAGCGCCCCACTGCGCATGCAGATCGACGCCGCCGCAGCCCCTGACCTGCAAGGCGTTGAGGAAATGCGAGGCATGAAAGCCGGTGCCGTAGATGATAACATCGAGCTCATGCGTACTGCCGTCGGCACACACCACCGCGTGTTCAGACACGCGCGCGATCGGCTCGGTCACCACCTTGACGTTGTCGCGCTGCAGGGCCTGGGCCCAAGTGCCGTCGTCGCGCAGCATGCGCTTGCCATAAGGTGGATAGTCCGGCGTCATCAAGCGCTGAAGATCGGGGCGGTCCGGGTAAAACTGGCGGATCTCGCCTTCGAGCATCTCTCTCAATTGCTGATTCAGTGCCGAGACCGACCC
>JAXITB010000459.1:0-1717 GCA_034680305.1 Polaromonas sp.
AAAGGGGGCCGCTGGGGCGGCGCGGTCAGCCGTTGAGTTCGTCGGCGCGCGACTGCGCTGCCGCGAAATCAAGGTCGCCAGTGTAGATGGAGCGGCCGCAGATCACGCCTTCCACGCCCTCGTCTTCGACGGCACAAAGTGCTTCAATGTCGGCCATGTTGGACAGGCCGCCGGAGGCGATCACCGGAATGCTCAGGGCCTGAGCCAGGCGCACGGTGGCCTCGATGTTGATGCCGCTGAGCATGCCATCGCGACCAATGTCGGTGTAGATGACGGACTCGACGCCGTAGTCTTCAAACTTGCGGGCCAGGTCCACCACCTCGTGGCCGGTGAGCTTGCTCCAGCCGTCGGTGGCGACCTTACCGTCTTTGGCGTCCAGGCCCACGATGATGTGCCCGCCAAAGGCGGTGCAGGCGTCCTGCAAAAAGCCGGGGTTCTTGACGGCGGCTGTGCCGATGATGACGTAGCGCAGGCCCGCATCGAGGTAGCGCTCGATGGTGTCGAGGTCGCGGATGCCGCCGCCAAGTTGGACGTCGATCTCGCCGCCGACCTCCTTGAGGATCTTGCGGATGGCCTGCTCGTTCTTGGGCTTGCCGGCAAATGCGCCGTTGAGGTCCACCAGGTGCAGGCGGCGCGCGCCCTTGCTCAGCCAGTTGCGGGCCATGGCCGTTGGGTCTTCGCCAAAGTGGGTGGCCTGATCCATGTCGCCCTGTTTCAGGCGTACACACTGGCCGTCTTTGAGGTCAATGGCGGGAATCAGCAGCATGGTGTTGGGTGGCTCAGCCGGTCTGGAAAAACTGAAACGAGGTCGAAGTGGGACAACCTAGGGGCTCAAGGCTGCCAGTGCAGAAAGTTGCGGTACAGGGTCAAACCGTGTTCGGCGCTTTTCTCGGGATGGAACTGGGCCGCGAAAATATTATCTCGGGCCAAGGCAGCGGTAAAGCGCCCACCATAGTCTGCCTCGCCCACAGTGTGGCGCGCATCCGACGGCTGCGCATAGTAGCTGTGCACAAAGTAGAACCAGGCGTCCTGGGGCACATCCCCCCAAATGGCATGGGGTTTACCCGAACACCCAAGCGTTTGACGCACCTGGTTCCATCCCATCTGCGGCACCTTGAAGCGACTGCCATCGCTCTGCAAGCGCCCTTCAAGCTGAAAGCGCAGCACCTGGCCGGGGATCAGGCCCAGGGCTGGGGTGGGGGCGCCATCGATGCCCTCCTGGCTGCTGTCGAGCAACATCTGCATGCCCACGCACACCCCAAACAGGGGCTTGTGAGCCGCCGCATGCAGCACAGCCTGGCGCAGACCGGCGGCGTCGAGCGAGCGCATGCAGTCGTGCATGGCGCCCTGCCCAGGCAAAACCACCCGGTCAGCCGCCATCACCTGGTTGGCATCGGAAGTCACCAGCACCTGGTGGCCGGTATCACGGGCCACATGCAACACGGCTTGCGACACCGAGCGCAAATTGCCCGAGCCGTAATCAACGACCGCAACGGTGGGGGTGGACATCATGAAAACGACCGGCGCAACAAGCAGCCTGGCAATGAAATCAGAGTGAGCCCTTGGTCGAGGCAATGGCGTCGGCCGCACGCGGATCAATCTCCAGCGCCATGCGCAAGGCGCGGGCAAAGGCCTTGAACACGGTTTCGGCCTGGTGGTGGGCGTTGTCCCCGCGCAGGTTGTCGATGTGCACGGTGATGAAAGCGTGGTTGACCAG
>JAXITB010000460.1:0-1666 GCA_034680305.1 Polaromonas sp.
AGCGCACCGTGGGTGTGGGCGTGGTTTCGCCGGAGCGGGCACTCAATTTGGGCTTTACCGGTGCGATGCTGCGTGGCTCGGGCATCGCCTGGGATCTGCGCAAGCAGCAGCCCTACGACGTCTACGACCAACTGGACTTCGACATTCCTGTGGGCAAGACCGGCGACTGCTACGACCGCTACCTGGTACGCGTTGAGGAAATGCGGCAGTCCAATCGCATCATCCGTCAGTGTGTGGATTGGCTGCGCGCCAATCCGGGCCCGGTCATCACCGATGACCATAAAGTCGCCCCGCCAGCGCGGGAGGCCATGAAGGCCAATATGGAAGAGCTGATCCACCACTTCAAGCTCTTTACCGAAGGCTTTCACGTGCCCGAGGGGCAGGCCTATGCGGCGGTCGAGCATCCCAAGGGCGAGTTCGGCATTTACTTGATCAGCGACGGGGCCAACAAGCCCTATCGACTCAAGATTCGCCCGCCCGGGTTTTCGCACCTGGCCGCCATGGACGAGATGGCCCGTGGCCACATGATTGCTGATGCCGTGGCCGTGATCGGCACCATGGACATCGTTTTTGGTGAGATTGACCGCTGAGACGCCATGATGTTTTCTGAGCAGACCCGCACTCGCTTTGATCGTGAAGTTGCCAAGTACCCGGCGGACCAAAAGCAGTCCGCTGTCATGGCTTGCCTGCAAATCGTGCAAGAGGAGCAGGGCCATGTGAGCCCGGACAGCGAGAAGGCTGTCGCCGCCTACCTGGGCATGGCACCCATGGCGGTGCATGAGGTGACCACCTTCTACAACATGTACAACCAAAAGCCGATCGGCAAGTACAAGCTCAACGTCTGCACCAATCTGCCCTGCCAGCTGCGTCACGGCACCGCCGCTTTGGCCCACCTGGAGGAGAAACTGGGTGTGTCCATGGGGGGCACCACCGCCGACGGGCTGTTCACCTTGCAGCAGTCGGAGTGTCTGGGCGCTTGCGCCGATGCGCCGGTGATGCTGGTCAATGACATTCACATGTGCAGCTTCATGAGCCATGACCGGCTCGATCAGCTGATCAATGGCCTGAAGGCCGCGGAAGGCCAGGCATGAGCGCTGCCAGCATCCTGTCGCAATTCAAAGCCAACGGCGTGCAGACCGCGTTTCATGGTCGGCACATCAGCCCGCAAATCATGGCCGGGCTCGACGGGGGCAATTGGCATCTGAAGGACTACGAGGCGCGTGGCGGCTATGCGGCGCTGCGCAAGATTCTGGGCCAGGACGGCGGTGAGGGCCTCACGCCCGATCAGGTGATCGCCGAGGTCAAAGCCAGCGGTCTGCGTGGTCGCGGCGGCGCGGGTTTCCCCACCGGTCTGAAGTGGAGCTTCATGCCCCGCCAGTTCCCCGGCCAGAAATACCTGGTGTGCAACTCCGACGAAGGCGAGCCTGGAACCGCCAAAGACCGCGACATCCTCACCTATAACCCCCATGTCGTGATTGAAGGCATGGCCATCGCCGCCTATGCCATGGGCATCAGCGTGGTCTACAACTACATTCACGGCGAAATCTTCCAGACCTACTAGCGCTTCGAAGAGGCGCTGCAGGAAGCGCGCGATGCCGGGCTGTTGGGCAGCAACATCCTGGGCAGCAATTTCTCTTTCCAACTGCACGCCGCGCACGGCTTTGGC
>JAXITB010000461.1:0-1619 GCA_034680305.1 Polaromonas sp.
CACCGCTGGCTCAAGCCGCTTGGCGGTAAAAAGGCCCTCGGCCCAGGCTTCGAGGCGACAGGGGGCGCACGGCGTGGTGGATGGCGTCAATGTGGGCGGGGGTGGTACCGCAGCAACCGCCGACGATATTGACCAGGCCTTGCTCGGCAAATTCGCGCAGCAGTCGGCTGGTCACCTCAGGGGTTTCGTCGAAGCCGGTCTCGCTCATCGGGTTGGGCAGGCCAGCGTTGGGATAGCAGGAAATGAAGGTCTCGGGCGCCACGCGCGCGAGCTCCTGGATGTAGGGCCGCATCAGTGCCGCGCCAAGCGCGCAGTTCAGGCCCACGGCCAGCGGCTCGGCGTGGCGCACACTGTGCCAGAAGGCGCTGACGGTCTGACCGCTGAGGATGCGGCCGGAGGCATCGGTGACGGTTCCGCTGATGATCAGCGGCAGGCGCTCACCACTGGCTTCAAAGTACTCGTCAATGGCAAACAAGGCCGCTTTGGCGTTGAGCGTATCAAAAATCGTCTCGACCAGCAGCACATCGCTGCCGCCTTGCACCAGCGCGTGCACCTGCTCGTAGTAGGCCGCCCGCAGCTCTTCAAAGCTGGTGTTGCGCGCCCCCGGGTCGTTGACGTCGGGGCTGATGCTGGCCGTCTTGGGGGTGGGCCCGAGTGCGCCCACCACAAAGCGCGGGTGTTCGGCCGTGCTGTATTTGTCGCAAGCCGCGCGGGCCAGTCGGGCCGATTGCAGGTTCATCTCGACGGCCAGGTCAGCCATGTCGTAGTCCGCCTGAGCCACGCTGGTCGCGCCAAAGGTATTGGTCTCGATCATGTCCGCACCGGCGGCCAAGTAGCCCTCGTGGATGTCGCTGATCACATCCGGGCGGGTCAGGCTGAGCAGCTCGTTGTTGCCCTTGATGTCCTTGTGGAAGTCCTTGAAACGATCGCCCCGATACTGGGCTTCGGTGAGCTTGAAGCGTTGGATCATGGTGCCCATGGCACCGTCGAGAACGGCAATGCGCTGGCTCAGGATGCCCGGCAAAGCCTGAGCGCGGGTGTAAGACGGTGTAGACATGACTGCATTTTAGGCAGCGCCTTGGCCTGAGGATCGCCGCGCCGACCTGGCCCCCTGATTGAGCGGGCCAGCACGGGGGCTCGACTTTGGACGGCTGACGCCCAAGCGTGGCCCGGCATCTTGCTCGACAATAGCGGTTTTGATTGATCGGCACCGACCCTCTCACGCATGAAGAACCTGCAGCCCCAGCAAGCTTGGCAATGGCTCAACAGCCGCGACGATGTGGTTTTTGTTGACGTGCGCATGGAGATCGAATCGCTCTACGTGGGCCGCCCCCCGGGCGTGATCAACATCCCCTGGTATGAGTACCCCGAAATGAAGGCCGACCCCAAGCAGTTTGTGGCGGCGGTCGAACGCGAGGCGGGCGACAGAAATCGGCCGGTGCTCTTGATCTGCCGATCGGGTCAGCGCACGCTCGATGCGGGCGCAGCGCTGGAGGCCGCCGGCTTTGCCGAAGTGGCCCATGTGGTGCACGGCTTCGAGGGCGAGTTAGACGAACACTTCAAACGCTCGAGCCAGTCGGGCTGGCGTTTTGAGGGCCTTCCCTGGGAGCAGATGTGAA